>JAHFDQ010000656.1 GCA_023248915.1 Archangiaceae bacterium
ACGCCTTCATGGCCGCGGTGCGGGACGACGCAGCCTGGCCACTGGTGTTTCCCGCCGCGGGGCTCGAGGCCTCGGGCGGCCCAACGGTGATGCGCCGCTGGACGGGCTCTCTGGCCGAAGTGCCGTGCCGAGTTCTTCGAGAGGTGAAGGCCCGCGCGCTGTGGGACCTGGTGCTCCGGTCGACCTACGCCTTCGCCGAGCCCGGGGTGCTCTTCATCGACCGCATCAACCACTGGAACAACCTCTGGTACCGCGAGCACCTGACCGCCACCAACCCCTGCGGCGAAGAGCCCCTGCCGCCGTACGGAGCCTGCGACCTGGGCTCGATGAACCTCGCGACCTTCGTGCGGCGGCCCTTCACTCCCGGCGCTTCGCTCGACCTGGCAGCACTGGCCGAGGCCACGGCCGTCGCCACCCGCATGCTCGACGACGTGCTCGACGCCTCGCGCTGGCCGCTTCCCGCGCAGGAGCGCCAGGCGAAGGAGGCCCGGCGAATCGGGCTGGGCATCACCGGCCTGGGCGACGCGTTGTTCTCGCTCGGCCTGAACTACGGCGAGGCCCCGGCCCGCGCGCTGGCGGCCGAGGCGATGCGCACCGTCTGCCACGCCGCCTACCGCGCGTCGGTCGCGCTCGCCCGCGAGCGGGGCCCGTTCCCCTCGTTCGACGCGGCCCGGTACCTCGAGGGCCCTTTCATCCGGTCCCTGCCGGCCGACCTTCGCGAGGCCATCGCCCGCGACGGCACCCGGAACAGCCACCTCACCGCGGTCGCCCCGGCGGGCACCATCTCGCTGTTGGCGAACAACATCTCGAGCGGGGTCGAGCCCGTGTTCGAGCTGAAGCTGCGCCGCCGGCTGATCGAACCCGACCGCTCAGTCGGCGAGTACGAGCTCGTCGACCCGGCCTACGCCGCGTGGCGCGATCAAGCCGGCCCCGGCGCCCAGGTGCCCGCGGCCTTCGTCTGCGCCCGCCAGCTCGCACCGGAAGCGCACCTGCTGATGCAGGCGGCCGTGCAACCGTACGTGGACAGCGCCATCTCGAAGACGATCAACGTGCCCGAGGCGATCGACTACGCGGCCTTCCGGGACCTCTATGACCGCGCCTGGGACCTCGGCCTGAAGGGCTGCACCACCTACCGGCCGAACCCCGTCACCGGGGCGGTGCTGACCGACACCGAGCAGCCCGACCCTCACTGCTGCTCGGTCGACCGCGAGACCGGGTGAACCCCTTCAGCTCAGTCCGGGTAGAACATCGGTTCGCGCTCTGAGACGAACTTTTCGATGATCTTCTTCGCTTCATCGGGCAGCCCGACGAACTGAACGCCGATGCCCGGGAAGATGTGGGGCGTCTTGTCGTTCACCTCGCGCGTCCAGCGGACCACGCCGTGCGCCGACACGCGCTCTCCCGACGGCAGCACGAAGGACAGGTCGATCTCGGTGCCGATGGGCGCGTACTGCACCGTGGCGACGAAGAGGCCGCCCGAGCTCAGGTCGGTCGAGAAGCCCGCGAAGAAATTGGTGTCGCTGTGCAGGTCGACCGCCGCCTGCATGGCGACGCGGGGAGTCTTGCGCCGGCCGTCGAGCCGCGGCGCTGGCGCCTGGAGGGACGGGACGGCCGGCCCGGGCGTCGCAGCCTGGTGCGCCAAGGCGGCCCGCGCCGACTCTTCGGCAGCGCGCTGAAATTGCTCTGCGGCCCGGGCCGACTCGACCGCCGCTTCCTGGTCTCGCTGGCGCTGCTCGGCCGCTCTCGACTCGGAGCCGCGGATCACTTCGGACGCCCGCGCGAGCTCGCCCGTCCACCTCGACAGCTCGATCGAACTCGCGTGAAGGTGGGTGCGCACCCGGTCGGACGCTTCCAGCCGCAGTTGAACCGCGTTGGCGCGCGCCGCCAGCACGTCGCCCAACGGCTGCGCGGGATCGAAGGCGGGAGGCTTCGCGCGGCCGATCTGCTGGGCCAGGTCGGCGACGGCCGGGTCGCGGGTCGCGAGCTGGGCGCGCGCCAGGCCCGCCTTGAGCGCCTGCAGCCGGCCGCTGACGTCGGCGAACGCGGCGACGAGGTTCGCGACATCTCCCGCCAGCGCCGATTCGACGGCTTCCGCTTCGGACTCGGCGCGGCGCAGCTCGGACTCTCGGTCGGGGTACGGCGCTCGGGTATGGGCAGGGTTCGCGACCACGGGGCCTCCAGGGCGGGGTTCGACCTGGGGCCTTCTACAAAGGGCGTTCCACGGGCGTTTCACCCGGAAGGGCCGCAACCACGCACGCTTGGCTTTCCGGGGGCGAGGTCGCCGCCTACCCGCGGGGTGCCGTTCGACCGGCCTTTCTCACCCAGGCCCGGTATGTCGCCATGTCGCTCTCGAAGGCTTCGAGCCGGTGCCCGGTGGCACTGCAGAACGCCCGGACGTCGGGGTCGACCGCGGGATCGGTGGCGACCAGAAGCACCAGGGCCCCGGGCGCCGCCCCGTTCAGCGCGCGGGCAAGCTCGAGAATCGGCACCGGGCACAGCTTCCCGGACGTCTCGACGGTGATGTCAGCGAACTGGGGCATGGGGTGAAACCGAAAGGGCGCAGGGCTCACATACCCCGGAAAGGCCCGGCCGTGCCGCGAACAGCCGCGTCGCCCGTGCTTGCCCCTTCTGGATCGACCCTGTTATCTAGCGCCGTCATTTCATCCCGCCGGAGCCGTCAGGCCGGCCAAAGGAGCAGGAAAGCAAGATGAAACCCAACGTCATTGTCGCCCTCCTAGTGGGCTTGGTGCTCGGCTTCGCGGTTGGCAAGGTGGTCAGCGGGGCTCCGGGGAGCGATCCGGGACGCGTCGAGGTCGCCGGCAGCGCTGGCGGTGCCGCGCCGACCGAGGCTGCCTTCGCGATCAAGTCGTCCGACATGCCCGCGGGCACGTTCACGGGCATGAGCGACGCGCAAAAGTACGCGGTCATGAAGGTGATGAACGACAACACCTGCGACTGCGGCTGCGACAAGGGCACGCTCGCCAACTGCGTCAAGACTGACCCCAACTGCCCCAACAGCCCGGCCAAGCTCAAG
>JAHFDQ010000657.1 GCA_023248915.1 Archangiaceae bacterium
AAGTTCCCATGGTGAAGACTTCGGAATAGAAGCGCGTGCTCCAGGTCGGGGTGGCCGCCACTTTCTCGCCCGGCAGCGAGTTGCCCGAGCCGTCGATGAGCGACGGCGCCGGAGGCGGGTAGACGAAGCCGTAGATGTAGTCCTCGGCGTGCAAGAGCACCGGAGGCGCCACCGTGGCGAGCCCGTCGGCCGTCTTGGTGAGCATCGCGGACGTGGCGCTCGCGTCACCCGTCCAGACGCCCATGAAGGTGTTGGCGAGCTCGCGGTCGAACGTCATGTAGTAGGGCAGGAAGTACTTGCGGGCGTCGGCGCCGCGGTCCACTCCGAGGAAGTTGGTGTCCGAGGTGGTGATGGCGACCAGCGACGCGTACTGGTCCCAGAAGTGGCCTATCTCGTCGACGCGGGTGTAGGAATCGGCGCCGTTCTCCTGGAACAGCGTGTACATGCTCCGGCCCGGGCCGCGCGGCACGTAGACGACGTCGGTGTACTGCGGCAGGTGGGTCGCCGCCTTCAGGTCGTCCATGAACTGGGTCTCGCGCTCACCCGCCTGGCCGTTCGCGTCGAGCAGCCGCCCGTTGTGGAGGTTGTTCTCGGGCAGGTGCACCCAGGTGCCGTCGGGAAGCTTTCCGTGGTACCCGGCCGACGGAGTGGCGAGGTTCTGCAAGATGGTGTTGGTGCTGTCCACCACCGCCATCGTCCAGTAGTTCTGGATGATGGGGTCCTGCGCGACGACTCCGAACTGCTCGAGCTGCTTCGAGTCCCACCCGTAGGTCTTCTGGTAGTAGTCGGCCGACCAGTAGATGTTGAACATCCACTGCTGGTAGACGTTCGGCAGGTTTTCCAGGTACCGCCCGAAGATGCGGTCGAAGTAGCCGTTGATGTCGAAGTCCAGCCGGTTCCGCCGGAACGAGTTGAAGGCGTAGTACTCGTGGTAGCGGCTGAGCCAGTCGGTGGTGATTTCGTAGATGTCGGCGCCCTGGTCCCACCGGTTGCAGTTGACGTTCGAACCCACTTCCGAGTCCGAGCAGTACATGTAGGGCACCTCGACCGGCATCGGCTGGCCCAGCTTGCCCACGAGGTCGGCGGCGATTTCCCAGCTGTCCTTGCCCCAGCCTCCCTCGCTCAGCGAGTACTGGTGCAGCTCGCTCTGGAGTCGCTCATACATCGGAGCGAGGTCGCTCCACTTCCGGTACGAACGGCTGGCCATGCGCCTGATGCCCTGGTCGAGCGCGGCGTCGAAGGTCTGCCCCTTCTCGGCGAACTGGAACGGCAGCGTCGTGTAGTGGAACTTGTCCGAGTAGAACGGGTGCACCGGGGTGTAGTGCTCGACCTGCGCCAGCGGAATCTCGACGTGCGCGCCGCGAATGATGTACGGCACCGCGGCGTTGTCGCTCGGCACCGCCGTGTTCGGGTCGGAGTCGGCGGCGGCGGTGCGGGTCTCGTTGAAGACTTCGACGTAGCCCGGTTCGCCGGCGCCGGCGTAGCCGAACAGAATCGCCGCCCGGTCGTACTTGCCGACGCCGTGGATGTCGGACGTCTGCCGCGACCCGTAGTCCATGATGGACGAGTACTGCAGCTCGCGCATGCGGCCGTCGATTTGGGCCTGGTTCATCTTCGACGCGTCGGTCAGGTTCTGCGGCAAGGTGGGCATCACCCGCTGGTCGCCCACCGTCACCCCGATGGTCTGCTTGCGCAAGTCCCAGTAGCCGTCCAGGTAGTTGAGCGCGTCGTACGAGGCGATGAAGTTGTGCGCCAGGCCCAGGGTGTGGCCCACCTCGTGCTCGGCCACCGACGAGAACGCCGCGATGCGAAGCTGCGTCCAGACCCACGCCTTGCCGAGCGTCTTCGCCTCGGCGGCCGTGCAGGCCGACTTGTTCGCGCACGACGGGTCGCCCTTGGCCTGGTAGGCGGCCATCTGGGCGGTCAGCTTCAGCGCCAGGTCCTTGGCGATGCCTTCGAAGGAGTCGTCGGCGAAGTCGGCCAGGAAGGCGCAGCCGTTGCCGTTCATGCGGCTGGCCAGCTCGCGCCGCTGCTTGGCCAGCTTCTGCAGCGGGTTGGTGCCGAGCATCATCGACCTCGCCACGTCGCGGTACAGCGTGGGGTCGGACTGCAGGCGGGTGCGAAGCCCGGCGTTCGGCACCGACGAGATGACGGCGGCGCGAATCTCGGGGGCGTTCACCAATTCGTTCTCGAGCCCGGGGTTCTGGGCGATGAGGCTGTCCACCACCGCCCGGCGGTCTTGGTTCATGTACGGCAGGTGGCCGCGGGTGGTGGCCGCCTTCACCTGGGTGGCCAGGTTGCCCTGGATGCGCGCGTAGGCGCCCAGCGGCTGCTCGGGGGCGTTGACCAAGCCCTGCTGCGACGACCACGGCCCGGTCGCGGGCCGGCGCGGGTCGGTCGCGTTCAGGTGCTGGAAGATGTAGTCCGAGACCTGCTTGCCCGAGATGAGCTGCTCGATGGTGGTGTCGCCGGTCAACACGTCGAGCACCTGCTGCTCGCCGCCCGTCCACGAGTCGATGCCGGCGCCATAGACGTTGGCCACCGCGTGGATAATTTCCCCGGTCTCGGGGTCGGCCGAAGAGGGCCCGAGGCCCAACAGCCCCGCGTACGACTGAAGCTCGACCCAGGGGATGAGGTGGTAGCGGAGGTCGCCCAGGCGCGCGACGAAGCCCGGGGTTCCGCAAGCCGCGGGCGCTCCCTCGGCCACCGGTGTCGGGCAGACGTAGAACATCTGCGGCGCGTCGCGGACTTCGATGCCGCGGGGCACCGCCACCGCCAGCCGGAAAGCGTCGTCCCACGACTTCTCGATGTTCTTCGCCGAGTCCAACAGCTCGGGCGGAAAGTTCGGGGTGAGGTAATAGACGATGGGCTTGACCTCGCGCTGCTGCACGGGGATGACGGCGCCGGCGTCGTCGTGCGCCCGCTGCCAGATGTTGTGGTGGTCGGCGTACAAAATGTGGCCCGACTCGGTCACGCCGCGGTTGCGGTCGTAGCTGATCGAGTCTTCGCGGAAGTAGCCGAACTTGGTCTC
>JAHFDQ010000235.1 GCA_023248915.1 Archangiaceae bacterium
GATGTACTGAAGCGAGATGACGACCCTCTTGGGGGCGGGGAGGTCGACGCCTGCGATACGAGCCATGGTTTTCTTTGCCTCTTGGGAATGGAGGGCGCTGTCAGCCCTGACGCTGCTTGTGCCTGGGGTTTGCGGCGCAGATCACCCGGACCACACCCTTGCGGCGGAGCACCACGCACTTGACGCAGATCTTCTTGACGGACGCACGCACCTTCATGACGACTGCCTTCCTCGTTGCCTGCTCTGAATGGAACCTGCCTACTTCGCCCGATAGGTGATTCGGCCTCGGGTCAGGTCGTACGGCGAAAGCTCGACCTTCACCTTGTCGCCCGGGAGAATTCGAATGAAGTGCATTCGCATTTTTCCCGAGATGTGCGCGAGCACCTTGTGGCCGTTGTCCAGCACCACCCGGAACATCGCGTTGGGGAGCGGTTCCATCACCGTTCCCTCGACTTCGATCGCGTCATCCTTCGGCAATCAAAAACCTCGTCCTCTTGGGCGCTTACCTCGTAAAGAGCGCGGCGGGATACCAGATCGGCCCCGCGGAGGCAAGCGCCACCCGGGCAAGCGGGCGCGCCACAAGCCAAGCGACCGGAATCACGCCGCAATCCGCTACAGCTTCGTCAGGATTTCGGGCCCTTCCTCGGTCACCACGATGGTGTGCTCGAAGTGCGCCGACAGCTTGCGATCGAGGGTGACCGCCGTCCAATCGTCGTCGAGCACCTCGATCTTATGGGTGCCCACGTTCACCATCGGCTCGATCGCCAGCACCAGGCCGGGACGCAGCTTGGCGCCCGTCGAGGCCTGGCCGAAGTTGGGCACCTGGGGCAATTCGTGCAGTTGCTTGCCGATGCCGTGGCCCACGAAGTCGCGCACCACCGAGTAGCCCCGCGCCTCGACGTAGGACTGCACCGCGAACCCGATGTCGCCGACGCGCTTGCCCGGCACCATCTGAAGAATGCCTTGGTGCAGCGACTCGCGCGTCGCCTCGAGCAGCGCTGCCGCCTCGGGGCTGACCTTGCCCACCGGCACCGTCACCGCGGCGTCGCCGAAGTAGCCCTTCATCGAGACGCCGAAGTCGAGCTTCATCAGGTCGCCCTCGGCCAGCTTCCGCTTCTTCGAGGGAATGCCGTGCACCACCTCTTCGTTGATCGACGCGCACAGACAGGCCGGGAAGCCGTGGTAGCCCTTGAACGCCGGCTTTGCCCCCTTCTTGTAGATGAGGTCTTCGGCCAACCGGTCGAGCTCGTGCGTCGATACCCCCGGCGCGACCGCCTCGGCCAGCGCGTCTAGAATCTCGCGCACGACACGGCCGGCGTCGCGCATCAGCGCGATCTCGTCCCGGCTCTTGATCTCGACTTGGCCCATTCACCGTCCGCGCTTCAGCGGCCCAAGGCCTTCTTCACCTCGGCGAAGATGGCGTCGGGAGCGCCCGTTCCATTAACGGACGCAAGCAGCTTTCGCTTGGCATAGAAGTCCTTCAGCGGGGCGGTCATCTCGGCGTACTCGATCTGGCGCCGCTTGACCTTCTCCGGGGCGTCGTCGTCGCGCTGCACCAGCGGCCCGTGGCACAGGTCGCACTGCCCTGCCTTCTTCGGGGGGTTCTGCACCAGGTGGTAGACGCTGCCGTCCTTCGGGCAGCTGCGCCGGCCGCTCATCCGTTCGATGATTAGCTCTGCCGGCACCTCGAGCGAGATCACCTTGTCGATGCGCTTGCCCCGCTTCGCCAACAGCCCCTCGAGCGCCTCGGCCTGCGGAATGGTGCGGGGAAAGCCGTCGAGCAGGAAGCCGGCGTGGCAATCGGGCCGCCGCACCCTCTCTTCGATGATGCCCACCACCACGTCGTCGGGCACCAGGTTGCCGCTGTCCATCAGCGGCTTGGCCTTTCGGCCCATCTCGGTGCCCTCGCGAATCGCCGCGCGCAAGATGTCGCCGGTCGAAATCTGCGGAAGCCCCAGCTCGGCGTTCAGCTTCTTCGCCTGGGTGCCCTTCCCGGCCGCCGGCGGCCCCAACAGGACGAGGTTCATGATCCGGTCCTCCCCAAGCCAAAAATGAACAGGGCGGCCCGTCGTCCAGAGCCACCCCGCGCATGCATACCAGAGCCGAGCCGCTACGCCATGACCTTCAAGCGGCCCCGAATCTTCGGGCCGCGCGGCCCCGCGAACCCCTCGTAGTTCCGGCTGATGAGGTGCCCTTCGATCTGTTGAACAGTGTCCAGAGCCACGCCCACCACGATGAGCAGCGCCGTGCCGCCGAATGGAAACTGCACGCCCATCAGGTTCGAGATGATCGACGGGATGACGCAGATGACCGCCAGGTAGACAGCGCCGCCGAACGTAATCCGGTTCAGCACGCGCTCGATGAAGTCGGCCGTCTGCCGACCCGGCCTGATGCCGGGAATGTACCCGCCCTGCTTCTTGATGTTGTCGGCCACGTCGTCGGGCCGGAAAGTGAGCGAGGTGTAGAAGTACGAGAAGAAGACGATGAGCAGCACGAAGACGCCGTTGTAGATCCACGCGCTGCCCTGCAGGCCGCGCTGCACCCCGTGCAGGAAGGGCAGCCAGTTGCCCACCGTCGCCGGGAACGACAAGAGCGCTCCGGCGAAGATGGGCGGAATGACGCCCGAGGTGTTCACCTTCATCGGGAAGTAGGTCGCCTGGCCGGCAAACATTCGTTGGCCCGCCATGCGCTTGGCGTACTGCACCGGCAACCTGCGCATGCCCCGCTCGATGTAGACGACCACCGCGATGATCGCCAACATGAAGACAGTCAGCCCGACCACCGAACCCACGTTGACCACCTCTTGCGAGGCGAGATCGTACAGCTGCTTCGCCGATGGAGGCAGGCGCGCGACGATGCCCGCGAAGATGATCAGCGAGATGCCGTTTCCGATACCGTTCTCGGTGATGCGTTCGCCCAGCCACATGATGAAGGCCGTGCCGGCAGTGAGGGTAATCACCGTCATGAAGGTGAACCAGAAGTCGTCCTTGGGCACGACGATCTTGTCGAAGCCGCCGGCTTCGTTGGCCGAGACCCGGCCCAGCGACGCAATCCACCGCGAGATGCCGATGCCCTGGACGATCGACAGCACGATGGTGCCGTAGCGCGTGTACTGGTTGATCTTCTGGCGGCCGGCAGCCCCTTCCTTCTGCAGCCGCTCGAGGCTCGGCACCACCACCGCCAACAACTGCATGATGATCGACGACGACACGTAGGGCATGATGCCCAGGCCGAAGATCGACATCTGGTCGAGCGCGCCGCCCGAGAACAGGTTGAACAGGTTGGCCAGGCCGCCCGACTTGCGCTGGGTGGCCATGAAGTCGTTCATCGCCGCCCGGTTGACGCCCGGAGTGTTGATGAAGATGCCCAGCCGGTAGATGCCCAGCAACGCCAGCGAGTACAGCAGCCTCGAGCGCAGCTCGGCGATGCGGAAGACGTTGGTGATGGCGTTCAGGGCCACGGTGCCTGCACCTCGGGTCGGAAAAGCCGCGCGACACTACACAACGGCCGGCGAAGGCACCACCGGAACTAGGCGGTGGCTCCCGGCGAAGCCTAGGCCCTCGGCTGCTTCACGCCCTTGCCCGCGTGCGCCTTCGCCGCGGCCTCGGGCTTGTGGGCCATGAGCGGCAGCTCGTGAGCCGCGCCGCCCGCCCCGGTGATGGCGGTTTTCGCCGCGCCCGAGAACTTGTGCGCGCGGACCACCAGCTTCTTGGTCAGCTTGCCGCCCCCCAGCACCTTGATGCCGTCGGGCTGGCCCTTGACCAGCCCCATCGACCGCAGCGCCGCCTCGTCGACCTCGGCCCCCGCGGGAAAGCGTTCGAGCTCGGCCAGGTTCACGATTGCGTACTCGACGCGGTTCGGGGCGTTGAAGCCGAACTTCGGCAGGCGCCGCTGCAGCGGGCTCTGGCCGCCTTCGAAGCCCTCGAAGTGCATGTTGCCCGAACGGGCCTTCTGGCCCTTGCCGCCGCGGCCGGCCGTCTTGCCCAGGCCGCTGCCCTGGCCGCGACCGACGATCTTCCGCTTCTGCCGCGAGTGGTAGGGCGCTTTGAGAGTGTGGAGCGTATTCATGGCGTTTCCTTCGGCTGGGGCTTCGCGGCTTTGGCCCGCGCGGCGTCGCGCGCGCGAATCTTGTAGGGCTTCATCCGCTTCCGGGGCGCCGGGTCTTCGGCCACGACTTCGTGGGACACCAGGTGCTTCACCCTGAACACCATGCCGCGGATGGCCGGGGTGTCCTTCAACAGCCGGCTCTGGCCGAACTTGGTCAGCCCCAGGCCGCGAATGGTGCGCATCTGGATTTCCGACGCGCCCGCGTAGCTCTTCTCAAGCTTGATCTTCAGTCCCATGGTCCGTTCCTCGCGAAGGTTTGGCGGCGCCCCTAGGCGCTGGCCACCGGCTTCTTGTGGC
Source organism: Archangiaceae bacterium (assembly GCA_023248915.1). Taxonomy (GTDB): domain Bacteria; phylum Myxococcota; class Myxococcia; order Myxococcales; family Myxococcaceae; genus JAHFDQ01. The sequence continues at coordinate 4,405 of JAHFDQ010000235.1, forward strand.
CGAAGATCTCGATCTCGCGCCCGCGCAGCCGAGAGACCTGCTCGGCCGACCGAAGCTGCTTCAGGCCGTCGACGGTGGCCTTCAGGACGTTGTGAGGGTTACGCGACCCCTGGCTCTTGGTGAGGATGTTGCGAATGCCGCAGGCCTCGAGCACCGCCCGCACCGGCCCGCCCGCGATGACGCCGGTACCTTCCATCGCCGGCTTCAAGAGCACCGCCCCGGCGCCGAAGTGGCCCAGCACCTCGTGCGGAATGGTGTGCCCCATCAGCGGCACCTTGAACAGGTTCTTCTTCGCGTTCTCGCCGCCCTTGCGAATCGCCTCGGGCACTTCGTTGGCCTTGCCCAGGCCGACGCCGACGTGGCCGTTGCCGTCGCCCACCACCACCAGGGCCGAGAAGCTGAACCGCCGGCCGCCCTTCACCACCTTGGCCACGCGGTTGATGTTCACCACGCGGTCGGTGAGGTCGAGATCGTTCGGATTGATCGGAATCGCCACGGTGCTGCTCCTTTAGGCTAGAACTTGAGACCCGCCTCGCGGGCTGCCGTCGCGACCGCCGCGATCCGGCCATGGAAGGGGAAGCCGTTGCGGTCGAAGACGACCGCCTCGACCTTGACCGCCTTGCACCTGGCGGCAATCAGCTTGCCCACGCGCTTGGCGTCTGCCTTCTTGTCGCCCTCGTTCTGGCCCTTCAATTCCTTGGACAGGGACGAGGCGAAGGCCAACGTCTTGCCCGAGGCGTCGTCCACCACCTGGGCGTAGATGTGCTTCAGCGATTTGTAGACCGTCAGCCGCGGCCGCTCGGACGTTCCGGACAGCTTCCGGCGGATGCGGCTCTTCCTCTTCAGGCGCAATTCGGTGTTCGACATGGCTCGTTCCTCTAGGCGGTGCCGGTCTTGCCTTCCTTACGGCGGACGCGCTCTTCCAGGTACTTGATGCCCTTGCCCTTGTACGGTTCGGGCGGCCGCAGCGCGCGAATCTTGACCGCGGTCGTGCCCAACACCTCGCGGTCGACCGAGCGGACGGTCAGGTCGAGCGTCGGCAGGCCGTCTTCGGTGCGCGGCACCTTGCCGACCTCGGCGGTGACGCCCTCGGGCAGGTCGAAGATGACCGGGTGCGAAAAGCCGAGCGCGAAGTGAATCTGCTTGCCCTTGACCTCGGCGCGGAAACCCACGCCCCGGACCGCGAGCGAGCGTTCCCAGCCCTTGGCCACGCCCTGGGCGGCGTTGTTCAAGATCGATCTGGTCAGCCCGTGCAGCGCCCGCGCGCGGCGCGAGTCGGTCGGCCGGGTGACCAGAATCTGGTTGCCCTTCACCTCGGGGCGGACCTCGGGGTGCGGCAGCTTCACCGTCATCTTGCCCTTGGGGCCTTCGAACTTGACGGTCTCGCCGACGACGGTCGCTTTCACCTTGTCGGCCAGCTTGATGGGGAGTCTTCCGATGCGGCTCATGTTGGTTCCTCGCCTAGTACACCGTGCAGATGAGCTCGCCGCCCACGTTCTGCTTGTGCGCTTCGTGGTCGACCATCACGCCCTTCGACGTCGACAGAATCGAGATGCCCAGGCCACCCAGCACCCGGGGAATTTCACGCACCGCCACGTAGCGGCGCAGGCCCGGCTTCGACATCCGCTTGATGCCGGTGATCACCGGCGTACGGTCGGGGCCGTACTTCAGCATCAGGGTGATGTCGTTCTGGGGCTTCTTCTCGTGGGTGACGTAGTCGGCGATGAAGCCCTCGTTCTTGAGAACCTTGGCCACCTCGACCTTCAGCTTCGAGGACGGGAGCACCAGCTTGTCGTGCCGCGCGCGCGACGCATTGCGCAGGCGGGTCAGCATGTCGCCGACGGGATCATTTACCGGCATCTGAAGACCTTCTTGCAGGGGCCCTGCCCCCGAAAGCGGACTGCCGCGCCTGCCGGGCCCATCCCGGGGGTTCGCGGCCGTCTATTGGGTGCTGCTACCAGGACGACTTGATGAGCCCGGTCACCTCACCCGCAAGGGCCCGCTTGCGCAGGCAGATGCGGCACATCTTGAACTTCCTGAGGAACGCCCGGGGCCGGCCGCAGAGCGGGCACCGGTTGTACGCCCGAACCTTGAACTTCGGCTTGCGTTTGGCCTGCGCGATTTTCGAAAGCTTCGCCACGCTCGTCTCTCCTTACTGCCTGAAGGGCATTCCGAAGTGGCGCAAGAGCGCCAGGCCCTGTTCGTCGTTCTTCGCCGTGGTGACCAGGCTGATGTTCAGCCCCTTCACCTTCTCGATCTGGTCGTAGTTGATCTCGGGGAAGATGATCTGCTCACGCACGCCCAGGGTGTAGTTGCCCTTGCCGTCGAAGGCCTTGGTCGAGACGCCCTTGAAGTCGCGCACGCGCGGCAGGGCGACGTTGATCAGCCGGTCGAGGAACTCGTACATGCGGTCGGCGCGCAGCGTCACCGCCGCGCCGATGGCCTGCCCCTGGCGCAGCTTGAAGTTCGCGATCGACTTGCGCGCCCGGGTGACCACCGGCTTCTGCCCGGTGATGGCGGCCATCTGGTCGACCGCCGATTCCATGATCTTGTTGTTCACCAGGGCCTCGCCAAGGCCCATGTTGACGACGATCTTCTCGAGGCGCGGCACCTCGTTCGGGTTCTTGAACCCGAACTCCTTCATCAGCGCGGGCACGCCTTCGGCCCGGTAGCGCATTTTCAGGCGCGCCGGCTTGGCCTTCAGCCCTTCCTCGATGTTGGCGGCGAAGCCGACCTTCTTGGCCTCTTCCTTCTTGCGGCCACGGGCGGCCTTCTTCGCCTTGGCCTCGGCCGCGGCGGCCTTCGCCTCGGCGGCTGCCTTCTCGTCCTTCGGGTTCTTGTCGTCAGCCATCTTCAGTTCCTTCTGCGCTGCCAGACTTCATTTACTCGTGCAAAGGGGGCGCGGTTTACGTCCGGACCGTCCCGCTAGTCAATCGCAGCGTCGCACTTCTTGCAGAACCGCACCTTTTTGTCGCCTGCGACCTTGATGCCCACCCGGGTCGGCTTGTCGCACTTCGGGCAGACGAGCGACACCGAGGCCAGGGCGATGCTGCCCGGCCGTTCCAGCCGGCCGCCCTCGGGGTTGGCCCGGTCGGCCCCCTTCTTCACGTGGCGGGTCACCAGCCGCAGCCCCTCGACCCGAACCCGGTTGGAAGCCCGGTCGATGAGCTGAATCTTGCCGCGCGAGGCCTTCTGGGTGCGCTCGGCGCCCCGGGTGACCTGCACGGTGTCTCCGACTTTGAGCTTTTCCATCGTCGTTCCTGGGCCTTTGGCCGCCCTACAGCACTTCCGGGGCGAGCGAGATGATCTTCATGAACTTCTTGGCGCGAAGCTCGCGGGCCACCGGCCCGAAGATGCGGGTGCCGATGGGTTCCAAGTCCTTGTTGATCAGCACCGCCGAGTTGCCGTCGAACTTGATGAAGCTGCCGTCGGGACGGCCGACTTCGCGCGCGGTGCGCACGATGACCGCCTTGGCCACGTCGCCCTTCTTCACCTTCGAGTTCGGCAGAGCCTCGCGTATCGACACCACGACGATGTCGCCGATCGAGGCGTAGCGGCGATTCGACCCGCCCAGCACCTTGATGCAGAACACCTTCTTGGCGCCCGAGTTGTCGGCGACGTCGAGCACTGAGGTCATTTGAATCATGGCGAATTCCTCTTCTCTCTTGCCACAGCCCTAGGCGGGCGTCGCCCGCTCGAGCACTTCGATCACCCGCCAGCGCTTGTCCTTCGACGCGGGCTTGGTCTCGGCGATGCGAACCTTGTCGCCCTCGTTCAGGGTGACCTTCTTCGGGTAGTCGTGGTCTTCCACGTGGGCCATGTACTTCTCGCGCCGCGTCTGAATCTTCCCGTACTGGGTGTGCGCCGCGCGGCGGCTGACGGTGACCACCACCGTCTTCTGCATCTTGTTCGAGGTCACCACCCCGATGCGGGTCTTCGGTCGCCCCCGGTGCTCGGCCGCTTCAGTGGGAGTCTCAGTCGTGTCAGCCATGGGTATTCCCTTACGCCTTCTTCGTGGTCTTCTGCTTCTGGCCCAGCACCGTCAGCACCCGCGCCAGGTCCCGCTTGTGCTTCACCCGATCGGCCGGGCTGTCCAATGAGCCGGTCTTCAGCTTCAGCCGGTCCTGGAACAGGGTGTCGCGCAGTTCGGACGCGCGCCGGTTCAGATCATCCACCGTCAAGTCGTTGAGCTCTTTCGCGGTTGCCATGGGGGTTCCTGTCTAGATCGACTGCTCGGCCCGGTGGACGATGCGGGTCATCACCGGCAGCTTCGCCTGGGCCAGCTTCAAGGCCGTGTGGGCGATCTCCTTCGTCATGCCTTCCATCTCGTACAGAATGCGGCCCGGCTTCACCACCGCGACGTAGTACTCGACGCCGCCCTTTCCGGTGCCCATACGGGTCTCGGCGGGCTTCTTGGTGATGGGC
>JAHFDQ010000658.1 GCA_023248915.1 Archangiaceae bacterium
TCGAACGCGCCCCCCGCGGTCGTCACGGGAGTCGACAGCGGTCTGGCGTCGAGCCCGGGCGGCGACCCGTTCGTGCTGTCGCCGGTGCCGCTGCCACGGGCGCTCGCGGCGGGCGAAGTCCTGACGCTCAAGGTCGAATTCCGGCCGGTGGCCGCGGGCGACGCAGAGGCGCAGCTCGTCGTCCACAGCACGGCCTACCTGGCGCAGTCGGTTCAGCTTTCGCTCAGCGGTCACGGACAAGCGCACCCGGCCTGCGAGATCGCCGCCGCTCCCGAGCGAGTCGACTTCGGCACCGTGCCGCCCGGCCGCGGGGCGGTGCTGGGCGTGCGGCTCGAGAATCGCGGCGCCGAGCTGTGCACGGTGTCAGTCGATCTCGGGGACGACGCGGGCGGGGCCTTCTGGCTGCCGGGCGGGACGCTCGACGGCCTCGTCATGGACCCCGGGAATTCGTTCAGCTTCATGGTGGCCTTCCGAGGCCCGCGAATCGGCGGCTACCAGGGAGGGGTGAAGCTGTCGCTGGGCGGCGGCGTCGCCGGACCGCAGTGGGTGCCGCTGGAAGGCCACGCCGCCGACTCGTGCCTGGTGGCCACGCCCCCGTACCTGGACTTCGGGGTCGGGCGGCCGGACTGCCGGCCCGGCCCGCGCGCCGTCCACCTCGAGAACGGCTGCGCGGCGCAGACGATGATTCGCGGCGTCGTCATCGGCCACGGAACCGCCGACGGGGACTTCTTGCTGACGCCCGCCCCGCTGCCCTGGCCACGGGGGCTCGCGGCGGGGCAGGGCGTGTCGTCCGAGGTGAGCTACCTGGCAACGACGGCCGGGCTCAACCTCTCGCCGCTCTTCGTGGACGTGGACGATCTCGAGCACCCGCTGCTGGTGCCGCTCGTCGGAGAGTCCGACTGGCGGATGACGCAGACCGACCGCTTCGTCCAACAGACGGGAAGCGAGCTGGACGTCCTCTTCGTGGTGGATAACACCGCGTCGATGGTCGAGGAACAGCCGCGCCTGTTGGCGGCGCTGCCGGCGCTCGCTTCCGCGGCTCGGCTCGCCGGGTCGAGCCTGCACGTCGGCTTCACCACCACCGGCCTGACGCCCGCGAGCACGGCCTGCCCGGGCGGAGCCGAGGGCGGAGAGGCCGGCCGGCTGTTCCCGGCCGACGGTTCGGCGCCGCGCCTGTTGACGCTGGCGACTCCGAGCTTCGAGGCCGCGCTGAAGCAGAACGCCTCGGTGGGCCTTTGCGCCTACGTCGAGCAGGGCCTCGAGGCGGCGCGGCGCGCCTTGACGGCTCCGCTGGTCGATTCGGCCGACGACCCGCGCACCCCCTTGCCGAACGACGGGAACCTCGGCTTCCTGCGGGACGAGGCCGCGCTCGCGGTGGTGGTGGTCAGCGACGAGGACGACCACTCGCCCGACGACGTGGACACCTATGTCCGGTTCCTCCGGGCGCTGAAGGGAATGGGCCAGCCCGGCCGCGCGGCCCTGTTCGCGCTCGCGCCGACCGCCACCCCGTGCGCCACCGCGGGCGGCGAGGGCACGCGCTACTCCGAGGCCGCGCAGCGAACCGGCGGCGACGTCGAGTCCATCTGCGCCGCGGACTACGCCCCCTTCTTGGCCCAGGTGCCCGCGCGCGTCGCCGGCCCCCAGGCCCGCTTCCCGTTGAGCGAGGTGCCCGACCCGGCGACGCTGGCGGTCACAGTCGACGGAGTCCTCACCCAGACCGTCACTTATGACGCCGCGAGAAACGAGATCGACTTCGCCGTGACGCCCCAGGGCGGCTCGCGCATCGAGGTGAATTACCGCCGCGTTTGCCCCTGACGCCGGCGCCGAGAAGTAGGCTCGGCGCGCGCCGCGGCTGCTACAGCCCTGTCGCGCGCGGCGCCGCCGGAAAGTAGGGCGGCCGCGCCCCGAGAGTATTCTTGGCGCGTCATCGCGAAAGGGCTCCATGGGCCGCGAGAAGAAACCGACGCAGTTGTCGCTCCCGCTGTCGCCGCCGCTCCGGGTCATCGAGGGTGGAGGTCAACGGAAGCGGGAACGGCTCGTGTCCCGCGACGCGGTCGTCCGCGCGCTCGTCGAGACCGGCGCCGACATGTTGCTGCGCCGTATTTCGGTCGAACGCGCGGAGGAAATCCAAGAGAGCATCGACCGGATTCTCGGGCTGTTCGACCGGGTGGACGAAACGCCCGCGCTGATGCCGGTGCTCGGGCGCCAGCTCGCCGACCTCGAGGCGCTCATGACAGAGACCCGGGCCGCTCGCTCGGCGCGGCGCGGTGGCTAGCCGGTCGGCCGCCGCTCGGCCGTTTGACGGTCCCATGGGCGGGTCCTACTCTGACTTCGGAGCCCACCGTGCTGCTGGGCCGCGCGCGCCCGCCGCTGGGCGTGGGAACGACAGGGCGTCTCGTGGCCGCTGAGAGCTTCGGCAAGTACCAGTTGGTGAAGCGCCTGGCCTCGGGCGGCATGGCGCAGATCTACCTCGCGAGGCAGGGAGGGCCCGAGGGCTTCGAGAAGCTGCTGGTGGTCAAGCGCATCTTGCCGCACCTGGCCGAGAACGAAGAGTTCATCACCATGTTCCTCGACGAGGCGCGCATCGCCGCCCGCCTCAACCACCCGAACGTGATGCAGATCTTCGACCTGGGCGCCCAGGACGACACGTTCTTCATCGCGATGGAATACATCCACGGCGAGGACGTGCGCCGCGTCTGGAAGCGGGCGGTAGCCGCGGGCAAGCCGATCTCGGTGCCGCTGGTCTGCCGCATCGTCATCGAGGCCTGCGCGGGCCTCGACTACGCGCACCGGAAGACGGACGCGGGCGGCAAGCCGCTGGGCATCGTTCACCGCGACGTCTCGCCCCACAACATCCTGGTGACGTTCGAGGGCGGGGTGAAGGTGGTCGACTTCGGCATCGCCAAGGCCGCCGACCAGGCCACGGTGACCCGGTCGGGCGTGCTGAAGGGGAAGTACTCGTACATGTCGCCCGAGCAGGCGGCCGGGAAGCGGCTCGACGCGCGCAGCGACATC
>JAHFDQ010000659.1 GCA_023248915.1 Archangiaceae bacterium
ACCAGGCGCATGTCGGCGGCGTTCTTGCCGGCCCGAGTGGACGGCGGCACGTCGGTGAGCTCGACCCCGACGTCGTGCAGCCCCCGGGTGGCCTCGCGGAAGCGCGACCAGTCGCAGTAGGCGCGCCGGTACACCACCTTGCCCTTCTCGAGCAGCCGGTCGAGGGCGGGCCTCAAGTCGAACTTCGCCGGGCTGATGCCGGTGTTGGTGACGAGGTTCTCGAAGTCGAGGAACAGCGCGATGCGGCGCTCGGAAGTCTTGAGTTCCACGAACGTCCTTTCGGGTGAGGCGGGGTGCTACCGGGGTTGCCGGGGAATGTCGAGGAAGTCGGCGAGAAGCTGGCCGAGCCCCTCGAGCGCGCCGGGGGACAACCCGTGGCCTCCGTCGAACGGCCGGAAGTCGACGGCGAGGCCCGCGCCGGTGAAGAGGTCGCGGAGCGCCTCGGCGTTGGCGAAGGGAAGGAGAGGGTCTGCCCGGCCGTGCGATTGCAGCACACGCAGCCCCTTCCGGCGGGGGGCGCGCTCGGCCCACTCGGCCTCGTTCACCAGCGTGCCGGAGAAGACCGCGAGGGCCGCGGGCGGTTCTTCGAGCCGCAGCGCGACGTCGGTGGCGAGCATGGCGCCCTGCGAGAAGCCGCCCAGCACCAGCCGGCCGTAGGGCAGCCCCGTCTCGCGGGTCAGCTCGGCCACCAGCGCCATCAGCAGTCGGCGGGCCCGGGTCAGCCCCTCGGGGGTCTCGTGGCGCATCTTCAGCATCGCCGGAACGTCCTGCGCCTGGATGGCGGCGAGGTGTTCGGGGGCGAGCATCCACCAGGCGCGGCCAGGCCCGAGCCCGAGGTCGGCCATCGACAGGGGGGCCTCGGGGAAGACGAAGCGCACCTTCCCGGCCAGCTCGGGCCGGAGGTCGAAGAGCTCGTCGGCCACGGGGACCAGGTCGTCGCCGGGAGCGCCGAAGCCGTGGCACAGCACCGCCACGAGGGACGGGGCCCCGCCGCGGTCGACGACTCGGGTGCGAAGGTGGCCGTTCATGGCGCCGATGCATCTATACTGCGCGCCGGACGTGCCGTTTCAGCTCAAAATCTCGAAGGGAGTCGGCAAGGGGAAGGTCTTCACCTTCGCCGACAACGAGGCGCGCATCGGGCGGACGCCCGAGAACGACATCATCGTCAAGGACGGGGGCGTTTCGCGTGAGCACGCCCGCATCTACGCGCAGGGCAAGAAGGTGCTGGTCGAGGACCTGGGGTCGGCCAACGGCACGCGGCTGAACGGCGCCGTCATCGCGGGGCCGTCCGCGCTGTCGGACGGAGATTCGGTCACCATCGGCGACGTCACCTTCGTCTTCGAGCAGGACGACGCGGTCGAGTACAAGGGGCAGGACCGCACCGCCATCGTGGCGTCGGTGGACTCCGAGGCCGAAGAGGACGACGGCGATGCCGCGCCGGTCGAGCAGGAAGGTGGCGCCAACGGGGCTCGGGCCGGAATGACGCGCCGGGTTTCCCGGGAAGAGCTGAAGGCGAGTCCGGCGCGCGGGCGCCGGTCGCTGGTCAAGTCTTCGCCTTCGCGGACCGCGGTAGTTGCCGACGACCGCGGGTCGCGGGGCCCCAGCATCGCTCGACGGCACCCCACCGAGACCGCGGTCGAGAAGGCGCGGCGGCGCCGCGACGCCGAAGGCAGCCTGGTGGGCCAGGCGATGTTCGCGCTGGGCGAGCTGCCGCGTTCGGCGCGCATCGGCGTTGGGGTGGTGGCGGCGCTGGGGGTGCTCGCGGTGTTCGGGGGCGTCCTCTATTGGGTACGCGGAGAGCGGACCGCCTCGCGCGGCCCCGAGCCCGCCGCGCTGGGCGTGGGCCGCGTCGAGGACAGCTTCGGCTTCGGCCAGGGAGTCGACTGGGAACGGCAGGACATGAAGATCTTCACGTTCGCGCTGAACGTGGCGGGCAAGGCGGTGGCGGTGTTGCGCTACCAGGCGGCCAACGTCTCGCAGGACGAGGTGGTCATCACCGTGAATGGAGTCGAGCAGGGGCAGGTGCCGCCCGACACGCTCGACACCGAAGCGCGCGAGGTCGAGCTCGTCTTGCGGCCGTCGAGTCTCAAGCAGCATGCGTCGAACAGCCTCATGTTCGACAACACCCGGAACCCGCCCGGGAAGGACTCGTGGAAGATCTGGAACATCGGCCTCGAGATAGTCCCCATTCCCGAGGTGGCGCCGGAAGAGCTGCTCCGCCTGGCCGGCACCGACGCGACCAAGGCCAAGGAGTACTACGACTTGCGCGACGTGGGCCCCGACAACCTCTTCAAGGCCTGGAAGTCGTACCGGAACGCCTGGTTGACCCTCGAGGGGCTGGACGTGAAGCCCGAGCTGTACGACTACGTGCGAGCGCAGATGCGGCTGGTCGCTCCCGAGCTCGACCGGAAGTGCCGCCTGATGATGCTCGAGGCCCAGCGGGCCATCGAGCTGAAGAAGTACAAGCGGGCGCGCCAGGTGTTGGACGACGTGCCGAGATCCTTTCCGACCCGTGACCACCGGTGCCAAACCCTGGCCCGGGAGAAGATTCAGGAATACGACCTGTAGCTGTAGGTGCGAGTCGTACTTTGCCCTATCCGCCGGTGGGCCGCGGTCCGGGCGGCCTCGGTGGCGGGCCCGATAATCCTTTCAGAATGCCTGTATTCGACCTGTCCACCCGACCGATGGCGCACCCGGTAGCCCGGGCGGGATTCTCATGGTTGATGAAGCGGGCGAGAGAGCCACGGAATAGGCACGAAAGCGGCCAGGCGGTGGTCGAGACGGCCATCGTGATGCCGCTGTACGTGTTCTTGATTCTGGGCATCTTGCAGTTGAGCCTGATGCACCAGGCGCGGCTCTTCACGAAGTTCGCCGCGTACAAGGCCGCCCGGGCGGGGTCGATTCACAATGCCAGCGTGAAGGCGATGGAAGACGCGGCCCTGGCCGTGCTCCTGCCGATGGTGGCCGAGTCGGCCGGGGGAGGGGCCGAGGCAATCAAGCCGGTGGCAGGTGC
>JAHFDQ010000023.1:0-4988 GCA_023248915.1 Archangiaceae bacterium
TGCACCACCCGGACGCTCGAGGCCATTCGCAAGAAGAAGCTCGACCACTGGAACGAGAACAAGGAAGACAGCCGGGCCTGGCTGGCGCTGAACATGATGACCGAGGCGCGGGCCGGCTTCACCGCGTTCCACCGGGGCGACAAGCAGCGCGAGGTGGACTTCGTCCAGTTGCGCCAGCGGCTGGCCCGCGGCGAGACCTGGGACGACGCGATGTTCAAGGCCATCGCTCCTCCGGGCGCGGTCCCCGGAGCCGCCAAGTGAGCCTCACGGCCTCTCGCGAGGACGGTGGGGCCGTCGCCCGGCTCACCCTCGACGCCGGGAAGGGCAACATCATCACCGGCGCGGTGATGGCCGCGCTTCGCGAGCAGCTATTGGCCGTCCAGGCCGACGCGAAGGTCCGCTGCGTCGTGCTCGACGCCGCGGGGCCCGACTTCTCGTTCGGCGCCTCTGTGGAAGAGCACCGCCCGGCCCAGGCGCCGGACATGATTCACGGCTTCACCGCGCTGATTCGCACCATGCTCGAGCTGCCGATGCCACTCTTGGTGGCGGTGCGCGGCCGCTGCCTGGGCGGAGCGCTGGAAGTCGCGCTCGCGGGCAGCCGCATCTTCGCCCACCCGGGCGCGAAGCTGGGCCAGCCGGAAATCAAGCTGGCCGTGTTCGCCCCGCCCGCGTCGGTGCTGTTGCCGCTGCGCGTCGGCCAGGCCCGGGCGGAAGACCTGCTCTTGTCGGGCCGCACCGTGGCCGCCGACGAGGCCCTGGCGATGGGGCTGGTGGACGAGCTCTGCGCCGGCGACGCCGACCCGGCAGAGCGGGCGCTCGACTACGCGCGGGCACAGCTTCTGTCGGGTTCGGCCTCGTCGCTGCGCTTCGCCACCCGCGCCGCCCGGGCCGGGCACGTGAAGCGGGCGCTGCCGCTGCTCGCCGAGGTCGAGCGGCTGTACCTCGCGGAATTGATGGCCACTGCCGACGCCGCCGAGGGCATCGAGGCCTTCATCGGAAAGCGGGCGCCGAAGTTCCAGGCCGCTTAGAAAAGGACCCGTGAGCGCGACCGCCCTGGACGCCGAAACCATTCTCGCCCGCTGCGAACGCCTGTACGGCGACACCACCCTGGGCGAGGTGCGGGCCTGGAAGAAGGCCCACCCGGGCCGGCCCGCCATCGGGCACCTGCCGGTCTACGTGCCCCGCGAGGTGCTTCACGCCGCTGGGGCCCTGCCGGTCGGCCTGGCCGGCGGCGGCGACCAGGTGGACATCGTCAAGGGCGACGCCTGCTTCCAGAGCTACATCTGCCACATTCCCCGCTCGACGGTCGAGCTGGGCCTGCAGGGCGACCTGGACTGCCTCGAGGGCTTCGTCTTCCCCTCGACCTGCGACGTCATAAGAAACCTCTCGGGCATCTGGCAGATTCAGTTCCCGGGCAAGTACGTGCGGTTTCTCGACCTGCCGCAGACGTTCGACGTCGAGACCGCCGGCAAGTTCTACCAGCACGACCTGGAAGAGCTGGTGCACGACATCGCCAAGCTGGGCGGGCGGGAACCCAGCTCGGCCGAGGCGGCCGAGTCGCTGCGCCTGTACTCCGCCAACCGGCGGGCGCTGCGCGCGCTGTACGACTTGCGCGCCGAGGCGCCGTGGCTGTGCTCGAGCGACGAGGCCTTCCTCGTCACGCGGGCCGGCTTCGTCCTGGACGTGGTCGAGCACACCCAACTGGTCGAGCAGTTCATCCTGGCGGCGAAGCGGCGCAACAAGCGCAAGGAAGACCGCATTCGGGTGATGTTGATTGGCGCCTTTTGCGAACAGCCGCCGCTCGGCCTGTTGCGCACGCTCGAGCGCAGCGGCAGCTACGTCATCGACGACGACCTCAACCTGGGCATGCGGTGGATTCAGGGCGAGGTCGACCCGGGCAGCTCTCCGTTCCAGGCCATCGCCCACGCGTACTTGAAGCAGAGCGTCTGGGCCTCGACGCGCTACGAAGACCAGCAGCGCCGCGGCGAGCAGTTGGTGAAGCGGGCGAAGGAAATTCGCGCCGACGGCGTCGTCTTCGGCGCCGCTTCGTTCTGCGACCCGGCGCTGCTCGACCAGCCGCCGCTGCAGAAGGCGCTCACCACCGCCAACATTCCGTTCATCTCGTTCAAGTACGCAGAGAACACCGGGCAGTTCCAGGGCATCCTCGAGCAGGCCGGCACCTTCTCCGACTCAATCAAGCTGTGGGGTGGAGCATGAGCGCCGTACCGGTCAAGCAGGCCCCCGGCGGGGCCAAGCCGCAGTTGGTGGCCGCGCGCAAAGACGCGAGCATGGAGAAGCAGAAGGAAATGCTCGCCGGCCACTTCAAGGCGCTGGCCAGCGCGAAGGAGTCAGGCCGGAAGGTGGCCTACACCTTCGTGCCCGGCAACCTGACCGAGCTCTTGACGTCCTTCGACTTCCTGCCGGTGTACCCGGAAATCAACGCGCTGCAGTCGGGCATGCGCCAGAAGAGCGCCGACTACATTCGCGAAGCCGAGCGCATGGGCCACAACGAAGACGTCTGCACCTACGTCAAGTGCGACATCGGCATGCTGACGCAGGGCAACGTCGGCCCGACCGGCGAGAAGCTGCCCGCGCCCGACCTGCTGTTGCTCAGCTACACCGGCTGCTTCACGTTCTTGAAGTGGTTCGAGCTCTTGCGCAACGAGTACGAGTGCGAAATCGCGATGCTGCACGTGCCTTACCTGGCCGACGGCAAGCCGACCCCCGAGATGCGGCAGTACGTGGCCGACCAGTTGAGGCGCGAAGTCATTCCGAAGATGGAGAAGGTGACGGGCAAGAAGCTGGACTTGGACCAGCTCGCCGCGAAGCTGGCCCGGTCGGCCAAGGCGGAAGAGGACCTGGTCTGGGTGCTCGAGAGCGCCAAGAAGAAGCCCTCGCCCATCGACGCGTACTTCGGGTCCGTCTATTACGTGGGGCCGATTTTCACCGCGTTCCGCGGCAGCGACGCCTGCGCCGACTACTACCGGGAATTGCGCACCGAGGTCGAGGGCCGGCTCGAGCGCGGCGAGGGGCCGGTGACTCCCGACGGCTCGCTGGCCAAGGAAAAGCACCGCCTGGTGGTGGACGGTCCGCCCAACTGGACGCACTTCCGCGACTTCTGGCGCATCTTCCACGACGAGAACGCGGTCTTCGTCGCGTCGACCTACACCAAGGTGGGCGGCCTGTACGACCGGGGCTTCCGCCACGGCAGCGACGCCGACCCGCTCTTGTCGCTCGCCGACTACTGCCTGGGTTGCTACACCAACCTGTCGCTGCCGGCGCGGACCGACCTGTTGGTCGACTACGTGAAGGAGTACGGGGCCACCGGCTTCCTGTTCAACTCCATCAAGAGCTGCAACTCGTTCTCGGCCGGCCAGTTGGTGATGCTGCGCGAAGTCGAACGGCGCACCGGCATTCCCGGCGCCTTCATCGAGACCGACCTGGTGGACCCGCGCTATTACGGGCACGCCAACGTCAAGAACCGCATCGAGAGCTACCTCCAGATGCTCGACCAGCGCTCTCACGCGTAGAGGACACGGCATGGCGACGGCGACGTACCTGGGCATCGACTTGGGCTCGACGACGAGCAAGGCGGTGCTGGTGAACGACGAGGGCAAGGTGGTGGGCCTGGGGCTCACCAACACCCGGTCGAACTACGACGTGGCGGCGCAGGTGGCCCGCGCCGGCGCGGTGCAGGACGCGCAGCTCTCGCAGCTCGAGGGCATGCTGGCGAAGCAGGGCGTCGACGACGCTGCGGCGCTGACCGCCGAGGTGCGCCGGGCTTCCATCGTCCAGACGGCGGCCGAACGGCTGGAAGTGCTGCGCAAGCGCGTCTTCGAGCTGACCCGCACCGCCCCGGACGGCGGCGACGCGGCGGCGGCCAAGGTGGACAAGGTCTGGGCCAAGATGAGCGCCGACGCCGACGCCATCTTCGGGCCGCTGGCGGCCGACCGGTCGCGCTTCTTCCGCGACGTGGTGGGCGCGCGCATGCTGAACGAGGCTGAAGCCATGGCCCAGGCCCACGAGCTGTCGTTCGAATTGGCGGTGGGCTCGTACGACCGGGCCATCGTCGAGGTCGAGAACGCCGAGTCGGGCGCCGAGCTGGGGGCGTTGCTCGACCGGGCGCTGGGGCGCGCCAAGACGGAAGCGGCAGAGCGCCAGGCGGTCGCGAAGGCCTGGAAGGCGCTCGAGGCTGAACCGCTGCAAGTCAAACGGATGGTGGGCACCGGGTACGGGCGCCAGCGGCTGCCCTTCCCGAAAGAGTCCATCCGCTCGGAAATTCTTTGCCACGGGCTGGGGGCGCACTCGTTCTTCCCCGGCACCCGCACCGTGCTCGACATCGGCGGCCAGGACACCAAGGCCATTCAGGTGGACGCCGACGGCGTCGTCACCAGCTTCCAGATGAACGACCGCTGCGCGGCGGGCTGCGGAAGGTACCTGGGCTACATCGCCGAAGAGATGAACCTCGGCATTCACGAGCTGGGGCCGCTGGCGCTGGAAGCCAACCGGGCGGTGCGCATCAGCTCGACCTGCACGGTGTTCGCCGGAGTCGAGCTGCGCGAACGGCTGTCCCTGGGCGAGCGGCGCGAGAATATTCTCCTGGGGCTGCACTCGGCCATCGTGCTCCGGGCGATGTCGCTCTTGGCCCGGTCGGGCGGGGTGAAGGACGAGTTCACCTTCACCGGCGGCGTGGCGCGGAACCCGGCGGTGGTGCACGAGCTGAAGAAGCTGGTGGCGCGGCATTACGGCGAGCGGAAGCTGAACATCAGCGCCGATTCCATCTACACCGGCGCGCTGGGCGCGGCCCTGTTCGCCCGCCGCCAGGGGGAAGCATGAGCGCGGCGAAGAGAGCGACTGCCGGAGTGGACGTCGGCACCAGCGCGGTGAAGGCGGTGGTGATGGGGCACGCAGAGCCGGGCGAACCCGCGACGCTGCTCGGTTGGCACCGCGAGCGCATTCACCGGCGCGACGCGGCGAACGTGGCCAAG
>JAHFDQ010000023.1:4998-16286 GCA_023248915.1 Archangiaceae bacterium
GCGGCCGGCCTGTCGAAGGGCGACGTGGCCTACGTGGCCTCGACGGGAGAGGGCGACGCGCTCGATTTTCGCGACGGCCACTTCTACGGCATGACGACGCACGCCCGCGGGGCCACCTTCCTCGAGCCCGCCGCCCGCGCGGTGGTGGACGCCGGGGCGCTGCACGCCCGGGTGCTGGTCATCGACGAGAAGAGCCGCGTCATCCGCTCGAGGATGACCAGCCAGTGCGCGGCCGGCACCGGCCAGTTCCTCGAGAACATCGCGCGGTATCTCGGCATCCGCACCGACGAGATTGGCCCGTTGTCGCTGTCGGCGACTCGGTCGGAGGTGTGCAGCGGAATCTGCGCGGTGCTGTCCGAGACCGACGTCATCAACATGGTGTCGCGAGGAGTGGCGACGGGCGAAATCCTGCGGGGCGTGCACGAGTCCATCGCGCAGCGGCTGGTGCGGCTGTTGCGGTCGGTGAGCGCCGAGTCCACCGTGGTGCTGACCGGCGGGCTGGCCAACGACTCGGGAATGCAGGGCGCCATCGAGCGGGCGCTGGCGTCCGACGGGGGCCGGTCGGTGAAGGTCGCCTCGAACTCGAAGTCAGTCTTCGCCGGAGCCATCGGCGCCGCGCTATGGGGCGAGTACCGCCTGCGCAAGCTGGCCGAGGCCGAACGCGGCGAGCCGGTTCGGGCGCAAGTCGGCTGAAGGACGCCGGAGCGCCGAGCCGGCGCATCTACAAGATAGGAATCCGTTTCTATTCTGCAAGGCCCCAGCGGAGGGTCTGCGATGACATCAACTTCGCTCAGGCCGAGCTGAGATGCGGATCCCGCCGGGGGGGGCGGTCGAAAAAGCGGCCTGTTTTGGCTGAGAAAGTTCTCGGATATCCGCCGCGCGAGGGTCCTGATTCCAGCCGGTTAAGAGGTCTCGCCGGCCGAATTCCCGAGAACTTTCTCGGCCAAAACAGGGCACCTTTACGAAGAGGCACCCAGCCCCGACGCGCGCGTCTGGACTCCCTTCCCCATACGAGAAAACGAAGGCGACCGGCAGCGCGCCGGCAACCCAGCCAAAGGCGAGTAGGCCCCTCAGCGCCTCGCGCCGGGGCCAATTCCAACCCCTCCTCCGGGTCACATGCCCAGCAGCGCCAACTTGTTCCTAGCGGCCTTCGCCAGCTTCCCCCGGCCCTTTCCCGCGAGCGCGTCGAGCAGAGCCAAGCGATCGGAATCACGGGGCGCGGCCGCGAATTAGATGCGATCGCCCTGGGTTATTCCCGTGAGCCCGCCCGAGACTCCCGAATGGGAGCGACTGCTTTCCGCGGAGCGCCACCTCCAGCATCTCGTTTCAGACGCGGTGCTGGTGGGCGACTCGGCTGCGGCGCTGCACGTCCGTCACCGGACCAGCCTGCTCACCGGCATCCGCCAGTTGCGGCGGTCCGCGCCGCTGGAGACGGAAGAGGTCGAAGGGCTTCGGGTACCGACTCTGGCCGAGATGGCACGCATCAAGGCCTGGCTGCTCGCGACTCGCAACACCCTGCGCGACTACCTCGACGCCATCGTCCTCTTTGAACGCCTCGGACCGGACTGAGTGCGCGCGGCCTTGCGGAATCTGGATGGGCTGTACCCGCAGCCCACCGGCGCCTCGGCGCTCTCCGAGGTGTCCGAACGATTGGCGGCTGCCGCTCCGGTCGACCTGGCGGCGGTCGACCTCGCGACCTATCGCGGCCTGATTTCACCGTGGAATGACTGGCGACACCTCTCGATCCGGGGGCGCGAGTGGGGGAAAGTCGTCGCGGCGCTGGCGCTGGAGCCTCGATGAGCCTCGAGTCTTCGCGCGCGCAGTGGAACCGCACGCACCTCGACCTGCAGAGCGACGAAATCCTCGCGCAGTTGCTCGATCGCGGTGACATGGCCGATTGGCGCGAGCTCTACCGCTTGGCGAAGATAGACGTGCCGTTGAGGGGCCGCATTGCTCGAATAGTCCGGACGGTGCCGGTGCCCCTGCCGCATTTCTGGCTGGCCGCGCTCGCTGGCCTGGGAGAGCCGGTCGACCTCGAAGCGGCCCTCCCGAGCTACGCCGAACAGGGCCCCTGAAACCGGCCGCGCGTCACGCACCTCGCGGTCCGCCGAGGCCGAAACTCTCAGTCCTCGAGAAGAACATTACGCCGCGAGAATGATCGGAAACCTTTGCCCGGCTGCTGCCGATACTCAGTCGAGGCAAGCAGACCCAGGAGCGAAAAGGGGGTCCGCTCGCCTGACGGCTCCGAGGTGGTTCCGTGCGACAGACACTCCTCGCCTTCGCAGCACTCCTCGGGGCGCTCGGCCCCGCCGTCGCCTCGGCCCAGCCCTGCAACAACGCAGCTCTCCCGGACCTGCTCGTCGTCCTCGACCAGTCTGGGAGCATGGCCGAGGACTCCGGCGACGGGAACTCCAAGTGGACCGCCGCGGTGAACGCGGTCGACACCCTGTCGACGAACTACCAGGCCACGCTTCGGCTGGGGCTCGAGCTGTTCCCTTACGGTAGCAACGTCTGCGGCACCGGGCAGGTGGTGTCGGCGATTCCTTCGACCGCGGCGGCCATCGCGGGAACGCTGTCGGCGAGCGGCCCCGGTGGCAACACCCCGATGACGGCCAGCCTCGACTCCGCGCGCGGCTACCTCAACGGGTTGGCCGACGGCAAAGCGAAGTACGTGATGCTGATTACCGACGGCATGCCCAACTGCTCGGGTGGCGCGACCGAGGCGATCGCCGCGGTGATGGCGCTCTCCGCCGCCGGCTACAAGACGTACATCGTCGGCTTCGGCTCGGGCGTCGACCCCGCCACGCTGAACTCGATGGCGACTCAGGGCGGCACCGCGCTCGCCGGCGCGACCAAGTACTACGTCGCCAACGACACCGCGTCGCTCAACTCGGCGCTCAACGCCATCGCCGGCAGCTTGAGCGGCACTCAGGCCTGCGCCACGGCTTGCGGCAGCGGCACCCAGACCTGCCAGTCCAACGGCACCTGGGGGCCTTGCTCGGCGCCGCCGGTGGGCGCGACCCAGGCCTGCGCGGGCGCCTGCGGCGGCGGCACCCAGACCTGCACCGCTTCCGGCTGGAGCGCCTGCTCGTCCCCGCCGGTCGGAGCGACTCAGGCCTGCGCCACGGCGTGCGGCGCCGGCACTCAGACCTGCACCGCGCTCGGTTGGGGCGCCTGCTCGGCCCCGGGCTTCGGCGCGATCCAGGCGTGCGCCACGGCCTGCGGCAGCGGCACCCGGACCTGCGGGTTCTTCGGCTGGGACGCCTGCTCGGCCCCGGCCCCCGGCGCCACCCAGGCCTGCGCGGGCGTCTGCGGCAACGGCACCCAGACTTGCACGGCCGCCGGTTGGGGAACGTGCTCGGCCCCCGGCGTCGGAGCCACCCAGGCCTGCACCACCGCCTGCGGCTCGGGCTCGCAGGTCTGCTCGGCCACCGGTTGGGGCCTGTGCTCCGCTCCGCAGCCCGGCGCGACTCAGGCTTGCCTGACGGTGTGCGGCAGCGGCGCCCAGACATGCGGGGCGGCGGGTTGGAGCCCGTGCTCGGCGCCGCAGACCGGCGATACCCGCGCCTGCACCGCGACCTGCGGCGCCGGCATGCAGGTGTGCGGAGCCATCGGCTGGGAGGTCTGCGTCGGCGCCACTCCGCCCAACGCCTGCGGAACCTGCGGCCCTCCGCCCGCCGAAATCTGCGACGGCGTCGACAACAACTGCAACGGCCTCGTCGACGACCAGGCGCCCTGCCCAGCGGGCACTGCCTGCATCGCGGGCGGGTGCCGCGCGGCGTGCGGCGGTGAGGTGAACTCCTGCGCGACCGGAGAGACTTGCGACAACGGCCACTGCCTGCCCACGGCCTGCGTGGGCCTGGGCTGCCCGGCCGGAAGCGTGTGCCAGCAGGCCACCTGCGTCGACCCGTGCGTCGGGGTGACCTGCCCCGCCGGCCGCCAGTGTCAGGCCGGGACCTGCGTCGAGTTCGACTGCTACGCCTCGCCCTGTCCGTCCGGAGAACGCTGCACGGCGGGGGTGTGCGCGGCCGACCCCTGCGCGGGCATCGCCTGCGGGACCGGCGAGTTCTGCCGCGAGGGCTTCTGCGTCCATAGCTGCGCGGGAGTCTCCTGCGCCGCGGGCGAAGAGTGCCGCGACGGCGTCTGCCACTCGCTGGGCTGCGCGCCGGCGTGCGCTGCGGACCAGGTGTGCGACCGCGGCTCGTGCTCGACCGACCCGTGCCAGGGCGTCGCCTGCGGCCCGGGCCGGGAGTGCAAGCTCGGCTCGTGCGTGGACGACCCCTGCCGTTCCATCAAGTGCCCGACCTCGGACCAGGTCTGCCGCGACGGGCAGTGCGCTGGCAGGACTTTGGCGGCGAGCGCTGCCTCGGCAGCCGACGCCGGCCATGACTCCCGAGTGATTCAGTCGGGCGCAGGGTGCGGCTGCGCGGCCGGGCGGGGCTCGGGGCCGGGCGCCTGGCTCGCCCTCGTGGCATTGGCCCTGTCGGGCTGGGCCCGGCGCACGTTCCGGGCGCGCTCCGAGCGCTGACCCAAGGCGGGCCGTCGAGAGTCCGCCGCCGGAGCAGACGAAGCCAGGCCCGCGGCGCGCATCAGTGCGCGGGCGGGCCCGTGAATTCAGAAGTGCGCGTCCCCGCGGTGGGCTACGGCGTCACCGGGAACTTGTAGTTGTGCCCGTAGTTGCTGTCCCACCCCTCGCCGGGGTGGTCGGCGCCCTTGAACTGGCGGAACCACATCGTGACGCCCGTCGTTCCGGCGGGCACGTCCACCAGCACCGGGGCGGTGTACGGCTGCGGAGAGATGCGGCCCTGGTTGCTCGGGAAGGCCACGGCCGGCGCTTCGATGCGCTTGCCGCTCGGCTGGAACTCGATGAAGGCCGTCACGCCCCACGCGGGCACGCTGCCCAGGTTCTCCTGCACCGGCGAGCGGTCCGCCGCGTACTGGACCACCATCTTCTGCCCAGCCTTGATGCTGCCCGCGCGCGGGTAACCGGTCAGGCCGAATTCCACTTTGGCCGCTCCCGCCAGCTCTTCCTTGGTGGGCATGCGCACCGGCAGGAAGCCGAAGCGTGGGTCGAGGGCCGCCATGTTCGCGGGCGTGTTGGCGGAATACACGTCCGAAATGCGATTCGGCACCGGCGGGCCGATGGGGCTCAACCGCTCGAACGCGTGGATGTCGGCCGTGCCGGGCGAAAACGTGCTGCGGATGGCGGCGTCGGTCGTCGGCGTGCCGCCTGAGCGGACGGTGGTGGCGGCCTTGCCCGCGGCTTCGACTTGCGGGTTCGAGAGGCGAGGCGGCGGCGGCGGAGTCTTGCGGATTTTCGGCATGGGGACCCTCTGGCTGCGTGGACGGCCGCGGAATATGCCACGAATTGGCCGGGAGTCGCTGAATCGGCCGCTGGAAACGTGGTGAAGCGTGCTGTGGCTTGCATCAGAGCCGGGCCGGGCGCATGGATGCCAGTAGGCACCAGCCTTGGAAGGCGTGGACGTCATCATCGTGGGAGGAGGCATCGCCGGGCTCTCGGCCGCCCACGCCCTCGTGCGCGCCGGCGCGGGCAAGGTTCGCCTGCTCGAGCGCGAACCCGTGCTTTGCGCCCACAGCTCTGGGCGGAACGCGGCCATCTTCCGGCACCTGTCGACGGGCTTGGGCGACCTGGCCACCGCGCTGCGCAGCCGCGCGCTCGCGACCGAGCTGTTGGGGGCCGAAGAGGCCTGGCTGCGCCGGACCGGGACGTGGTTCGTCGCCGCGACGCGCGAGGCCCTCGAACCCCTGGCCCGCCTCGCGGCCGGTGAACGCCTGCGGGCCGAGCCTGCCGAGGGAAAGGGGCTCGACGCGGCGCTGCCTGGGTTGCGCGGCGGGGCGGCTCGACACGGGCTGTTCTTCGCCGAGGACGGCGTCATCGACCTGCACGCGCTCACGCAAGGGCTGGCCCGCGCCTCGGTGGCGGCCGGAACCACCGTCTCGCTGGCCGAGCCCGTGGCCCGCATCGACGCGCGCGCGGGCCGGGTCGAGGGAGTCACCCTCCTGTCGGGCGAACGACTGGCGGCAGGGGCTGTGGTGGTGGCCGGAGGGGCGTGGAGCGGATTGCTCGGAGCCGGCTGCGGCGCGCCGCTCGCGCTCGAGCCGCGGCGCCGGCACCTGGCGCTCCTCGAGACGACGGATGGCGCCGGCGCCCCATCGCCGGTGGTGTGGTGCGTCGACGACGAGGTCTACCTACGGCCCGACTCGGGAGGGCTCTTGGCCAGCCCGTGCGACGAAGAACCCTGGGCCGCGGAGTTGCCGCCTCCGAGCGACGCGGGGCTCGAGCTACTCGGCCGGAAGCTCGCGCGGACCGCGCCGAAGCTCGCCGACGCGGCGGTGCGTAGGGTTTGGGCGTGCCTGCGCACTTTCGCGCCGGACCGGGCGGCGGCGGTGGGGGCCGACCCGCGCGCGGCCGGGCTCTACTGGATTGCCGGGCTCGGCGGCCACGGGATGACTGGCGGCCTCGCCGCGGGCGAGTTGCTCGCCGCCTGCGTGACGGGCAGAGCCCACCCGCTGAAGGACGCGCTCGCCCCGGCCCGCCTGGTCGCCGTAGAGCGCGACTGAGCCCGGCGTGGCCCACTCAGTCGCACGCCGTGTCCCTGCGCGATACCGCGAATGCGCGGGGTGAGCACGGCACCCGAGCGAAGGGCCTCGCCTTGGCTTCCGCGGCCGGCGGACGTGCGCCGCAATCTCCTTCGCCTTGACGAGCGTGACGTCCTCGAGCAGCAGCCTCAGGACAGGCCGCACCGACAAGCGGCCCCGCAATACTGCCGCCCTGCGCGGCGTGAACAGCTATGGAACTTGATCGACGCTCACCGTACTCTGCTTCTTCAGGGTCCTCGCGGTGAAGGTGTTGGGGAAGGCAATGGTGCCGCGCATCGAGCGGTCGATCTTCGTCGCGTGTTTGGGCTGGCTGCTCCCCATCTCGAGTTGGGGCGAGGCCGCATTCGTCCAGAGTAATTACGTCGTGGGCAACGGTATCGGCCAGAGCCTCCCTCTCTCACTCACCGGGGTCACCGCCGGGAACCTGCTCGCGGTGTTCGCAACGACGGGGTCCGAGAAATACGCGATGACGTGTAGCGACAACTTAGGGAACCCTTACACGACCATTCTAACCATCGCGGATGACGCCCACTGGCAGAAGGCGGGGATGTGTTTTGCCCCGGTCGCCGATGGCGGGGACGTGACGATCACCGTCAACTTCGAGGTAGCAGTCAATTTCCGCGGGGCGCTCGTTCACGAAATCAGCGGCGTCGCGCTTTCGGGTCAGCCCGACGCCTTCGCGATGAAGGTTCAGAACGATGCAGGCACAACCACCGACGAGGTTACGAGTGGTTCGTTGACGACGAAATTGAACGGAGACTACGTCTTCTCGGCGACGGTGCTTGACGGCCCCCAGAACTGTACTCAGACAGTAATTGAGGGTACCGGTTTTACCCGGAGGAGGTCCCCGGGCTGCGAGAACATATTTCAGTTGCTGTCGGAAGACCTGGTCCAGTCCGACGCAGGTTCTATCAGCGGAACATTCACGCTCAGTTCGGCCACCTCGACGATAACGGGCGCCGCGGCCTTCAAGCCGCTCGTCCCGCCCGACGGGGCAGCCGCAGACGGTGGCAGCGCAAACCCGAGCGCGTCCGACGCTTCGGCAATGCCACCTTCCGGCGGGCCCTCTAACTTCGAATACCGCGCCACGGCCTGCGGGTGCTCTCACGGCCGGCGCGGCGACATGGTTCTACTCGTGTTCCTCACCCTTCTTTCACCGCGCATGAAGAGAGAGGCGCGCCCGGTCAAGACAGGCTGAAGCGACTCGTCAGGGGACCGGTTCGCCGGCCAAGTGCGCGTCGACACCCCGACCGCCGAGGACCCGCACCGCGTCGAAGCGAACGTCAAGCTCAGCGTGATGGCCCTGTCGCCAAAAGCGCGTGAACGAGGTCCGAGCCGGCGACACCTGGCACAACCTTGTCGCGCAACTCGACACCGTCGAGGCCGTCGGGCACGGGCGGGGAGAGACGCGAGTCCGCCAGACGACCGAGGCCCGCGCCTGTCAAGGTCGGGCCGAGCGAAGGGCTTCGCCTTGGCTCCCTCGGCGGGCGCTCGGCGCGATTTCTCGGCGCCGGCCGGGCCGGGTAATGTGTCCGCCCTCGTGAGGCCGGCCCGAAGCCGATGGCGAACCTGAACCCTACCCAAGACGCGCTGCTGTCCGCCCAGGTGGGCCGGCGCGAGCTCTTGCTCGGCAACGAGGCCGTGGTGCGCGGCGCCATCGAGGCCGGGGTGCGTCTGGTGTCGGGTTACCCGGGCACTCCCGCGTCAGAGGTCGGCGACACGTTCTTCCGCCTCAAGGAAGCCCTCGGCATCTCGTTCGAGTACTCGGTGAACGAGAAGATTGCGCTCGAGCTCGCCTTCGGCGCCAGCCTCACCGGCACCCGCGCGCTCGTCAGCATGAAGCACCTCGGCCTGTCGTCCGCGGCCGACCCGCTCTCCACCATGCCGTACATCGGCGTCGTCGGCGGCCTGGTCATCGTGTCGGCGGCCGACCCCGGCTGCCTCACCAGTCCCAACGAGCAGGACCAGCGGCACCTGGGGCGCATGTTCGGCATTCCCACGCTCGACCCGTCGACGCCCGACGAAGCGCGGCGGATGACTCGCTTCGCCTTCGAGCTGTCCGAGAAGAGCGAGCTGCCGGTGCTGCTGCGCATCACCACCCGGGTTTGCCACACCCGCGCTCCGGTGACGTTCGACGCCCTGGCGGGCCGGCGCCCGAAGGGCGTCTTCCGCCGCGACCCGGGCCGCTTCGTCCCGACCCCCAACAACGCGCGCCGCATGCGCGAGGCCTTGCAGGGCCGGCTCGACCGGGCGTGCGAGCTGTTGACCGCCTCGCCGTTCAACGTCTGCGTCGAGCCCGCGTCTCGGCCGGCGAAGGGGCCGCGCCGCGGGTTGGTGGCCACCGGCGCCGCGCGCAACGCGGTGCGCGACGTGGTGTCGAGGGTGGACCTGGGGGTGCCGGTGCTCGAGCTCGGCGCCATGCACCCGCTGCCGCACGAGCTCATCGTCCCGTTCGTCCGCGAGCTGGACGAGCTGCTGGTGGTGGAAGAGCTGACCCCGTACCTCGAGGACTCGCTCCTCGCCATCGCGCATCACTACTCCGTGCCGGTGAAGATTCACGGCAAGCGCGACGGCGCCATGCCCTGGCCGTTCGAGCTCGAACCGGACGAGGTCGAGGCGCGCGTGCGCGAGTTTCTCGGGCTGCCGAAGTCCAGCGGCGCGGTCGGGCACGCGGCGCCGTTGCCGGCCGCGCCCGAACGGCCGCCGGTGCTCTGCGCTGGTTGCCCCCACCGGAACACCTTCCACGCCATCACCGCCGTGTTCGGCCAGCAGGTCGTCTACGTCAGCGACATCGGCTGCTACACGCTGGGCGCCAACCCGCCGCACGGGGCCGGCGACGTGCTGTTGGCCATGGGGTCGTCCCTGCCCATGGCCGCCGGCATCGCCCGCTCGACCGGCGAGCGCACGGTGGCGTTCATCGGCGACTCGTCCTTCTTCCACTCGGGAATGCCGGCGCTGCTCGACGCGGTGCAGAACGACGACGACGTGGTGCTGGTGGTGATGGACAACGACATCACTGCCATGACCGGGTTTCAGCCGAGCCCTGGTACGCCCTCCGCCGGCCAGTCCGGGGTCAAGCGCCACATCGCCGACGTCGCCCGCGCCATCGGAGTGAAGGACGTGGCGGTGGTCGACCCGGCGGACGTCGCGGCGACGCTGCGCGCCTTCGAGCACGCCAAGGCCTCGCGCCACCTGTCGCTGGTGGTCGCGGAAGGGCCCTGCGCCGTGCTGGCTCAGCGCGGAGGCGCGCGACCGGCGGACCTCGCCGCGCCGAGCGTCGACGGCGAGCGATGCCACACCTGCGGAATGTCCGAGGCGGGGCTGCACTGCGGGCTCGAGCCGTCCGTCGCCGTGCAGCGGAGAATGGCGGTGCAGCGGGCCGGAGGCCCGGTGGCGCTGCCGGCGATTACGGGCGAGGGGCCGTCGCGAGGGATGGTGGCGCGCGAGAAGGTGCCCGAGACTTCGCCGTGCTCGCTGGAGTGCCCGCTCGGCATCTGCATTCCCGCGTACGTCGGTGCCATCGCGGCGAACGAGCCCGAGCGCGCGTTGCAGGCGGTCGCCCTGAGGGCGGCGCTGCCGTCGGTCTGCTCGCACATCTGCCACCGGCCGTGCGAATCGGTGTGCGTGCTCACCGAGAGCGGGGGGCGCTCGGTCGCCATCAACGAGCTGAAGAGGTTTCTCACCGAGCGCGGGCAGCCGGGTCTGTCAGGACGGGCCGTCGCCGCTCAGCGTGCCGGCTCGGTGACCGTCGCCGTGGTAGGCGCCGGGCCGGCGGGCCTCGCCGCCGCGCGCGAGCTCGCGCGCCGGGGCTACGCGCCGACGTTGTTCGACGCGCGCGCGCGACCCGGAGGAATGCTCGAGTACGCGGTGCCCGAGTATCGGCTACCGCGCCATGTGCTGCGCCGCGACATTGACGCCGTGCTCGCGGAAGGCGTGAAGTTCGAGGGCGGCAAGAGGCTGGGCACCGACTTCTCGCTCGCCGACTTGCGCCAGCGGGGCTTCGGGGCGGTCTTGCTGGCGCTCGGCGCTCAGCGGGCGACGCGGCCGGCGGTGCCGGGAGCGGCCGCGGAACACGCCACCGATGCGCTGGCATTTCTCGCCGCGCCACCGGCGCTGAAAGGCGAGAGGGTGGTGGTGGTGGGCGGAGGCGACGTGGCGGTGGACGCCGCGCGCGTCGCCGTGCGCCAGGGCGCGGAGTCGGTGACGCTGATCTTCCCCGAGCCCGAGGCGCAGATGGCCGCCGCGCGGGACTGCGTCGAGGGCGCGAGGGCCGAGGGCGTCGCCCTGGCCGCGGGCCAGGCCGTGGTCGAGGTACGCCCCGGAGGCGTCGCTGCCGGTCGGGTCGTCGGCTTCGCGCGCGGGGCCGAGGGCGCGGTCCGGTGGGACAGGGTGGAGGACGTCCGCGAGGTCGCCGCTACCCGCGTCATCTTCGCGACAGGCCAGCGACCCGTGCTCGAGGGGCTCGACCTTCCGGCGGGCCTCATTCGCGGCCAGGAACGCCTCGCGGGTGACGAGCTTGGACGAACCGAGCTGCCGTGGCTCTTCGTCGCCGGCGACGCGGTGACCGGGCCGAGCACGGTGACCGACGCCATGGCGGCTGGAGTGCTGGCGGCCTACGCCGTCGACGAACGGCTCGCGGCGGACCGGGCGTCCGTCCGTCCTCCGGC
>JAHFDQ010000023.1:16296-23407 GCA_023248915.1 Archangiaceae bacterium
GTGCCCCCGCGACGCGCCGGGCGGGCGCACCCGGAGAAGAGCGGCCGCTCAGAAGCCGGGCTGGGCAGCTACGAGCAGGGTTCCCGAGAGTCGGGCCTCGACTTCGCTCGGCCTGAACGGAAGTCGGTGGTTCAGGGCGAGGAGTCGGGTTTCGTGGCAGGGGACGAGAGAATGCGGTTGGCCGGTCGGCCCGAACGGATGCCGCTCACCCCGAGCGGAGTCGAGGGGCGCCCCGGTTCCTCGGGCCCGCGCCAGGACAGTCCGGGCCGGGTGCTCACCCAAGCCGAGGCCGTCGCCGAAGCGCAGCGGTGCTTCCTGTGCGGTATGTGCCGGAACTGCAACACCTGCGTCGAGCTGCTCGGCTGTCCCGCGATTACGCGCGGAGACGACGGCGCCCCGCGCATTCTCCCGGAGTCCTGCACCGTCTGCGGAGCCTGCCTTCAGGCCTGCCCGAACGGAGCCATCGCATGAAGGGCGCGTGTGCGAACGGGCGCTTGGTGGTGCTCTTTGCAGGAGTCGGCGGGCAGGGAGGGCTGTCCGCCGCGCGCTTCCTCGGCGAAGCCGGCCACCGCCTGGGGCTCGCGCTCACCGTTTCGCAGCTACACGGGATGTCCCAACGCGGAGGCGCGGTGCAGGCCTCGGTCTGCTTCGGCAGCGACCAGGTGGTGGCGCTGGGAAGGGCGGGAGTCGACGTGCTGGTCGTGCTCGAATTGCTCGAGGCGCTGCGGGTGGCCGACCGCGTCGACGGGCACACTACCGTGCTGTGTAACCGATGGCTGTCGCCGCCTCCCGCCGCGGCCCTGTCGCGCCAGAAGGTGCCGACCGAGGACGAGGTGCTGGACGCGCTCAGGAAGCGCGCGGGGACGGTGAGGGTGGTGGACGCCGTGAAGCTCGCCGAGCGCGCGGGCAGCCGGGGCGCCGCCAATGCCGTCATGCTGGGGGCCCTCACCGCGCTGCCGGGCTTCCCCGTGCCGGCCGAGGCGCTGGCGCGCGTGGTGAGCGCGGCGTCGACTGGGCGAATGGTGGGTGTGAACGAGCGGGCCCTTGCCTTCGGAGCGGCGGCGCTCGGGGAAGGGGCGATCGCCTCGGAGAAGGCTGGGGCCGCGGTGTGACGGGACCGCCCTCGATTCCGCTCGGGCTGAACGGGGGAGGGGCGGTTGGGGCCTGGCGGATGCCGTTCAGCCCGTGCGGAGTCGAGGGCCCCCAACTCAGCGGGTCTGGGCCCTTGATCTGTCACCGGGCCCCGGACTAGCAACGTCCCCCTCATGCGACTGCGCATCGGCATCGACGTAGGCGGCACCTTCACTGACTTCCTGGTCGTGGCCGACGAAGGGTCGGCGCGCGTCTTCAAGACGCTCTCCACACCTGACGACCCGTCCCGCGCCCTCTTGCAGGGCCTTACGGAAATCGCCGAGTCCTACGGCCTCGGCACCGACGCCCTATCGCGGGCCGTCGACGTCATCGTGCACGGCACCACCGTGACCACCAACGCCGTCCTGACCCGCAACGGGGCGCGCACCGGCCTGCTCACCACCGAGGGGTTCCGCGACGCCCTCGAGATGCGCCGGGGCATCCGCGAAGAGCAGTACAACAACCGCTTCGCCAACGTCGAACCGCTGGCGCCGCGCTACCTGCGGCTGCCCGCCAAGGGCCGCCTCGACCGCGACGGCCGCGAGCTGGTTCCGCTCTCCGACGGCGACCTCGAGTCCGCCGCCGACACCTTCCGGAAAGAGAAGGTCGAGGCGGTGGCGGTCTGCTTCATGAACGCCTTCGCCAACCCCGACCACGAACGCCGGGCCGCCGCCGTGTTGCGCGAGAAGCTGCCGGGCGTGTACCTGTCGGTCTCGTCCACGCTCCTGCCGGCCATCCGCTTCTACGACCGGGTGTCGACCACCGCGCTGAACGCCTACGTCGGCCCGAAGCTGCGCAACTACATCGACGCGCTGCTCGAGAAGCTCGCCCAGATTCACTTCGACGGCATCTTGCGAATCATGCAGTCGAACGGCGGGGTGGTAGCCCCCGAAATCGTCCGCGACCGCGCCGCGATGACTTTATTGTCCGGCCCCGCCGCCGGGCCCCGCGCCGGCGCTTTCTACGGCTCGATTCACGGGCTGGGCGATTGCATTACCGTCGACATGGGCGGCACTTCCTTCGACGCGGCGCTGTTGCGCGACGGCCAACCGCTGTTCATCACCGAGGGCGAGGTCGACCGGCTGCGGCTGGCCCTGCCGATGCTCGACATCACCACCATCGGCGCCGGCGGCGGCAGCATCGGGTGGATAGACAAGGGAGACCTCTTGCGCATGGGCCCCCAGTCGGCCGGCGCCAAGCCCGGCCCCGTCAGCTACCGGCGCGGAGGCACCGAGCCGACCTGCACCGACGCCGACCTGGTGCTGGGCTATCTCCCCGCCGACGAGTTCGCCGGAGGCCGCATCAAGCTGGACGTCGCGGCGGCCCGGAAGGCAATAGAGACGCACATCGCCCAGCCGCTCGGCTTCTCGGTCGAGCAAGGAGCGGTGGGTATGGCCCGGGTCATCGACGCCAACATGGCCGCGGGCGTGCGCGCGGTGACGGTGCGTCGCGGCTTCGACCCGCGCGAATTTCCCCTCATCGTCGCCGGCGGCGGCGGCCCCCAGCACTGCTGCGCCATCTGCGCCGAGCTGGAAATCCCGTTGTTCCTGGTGCCTCGCCAGTCTTCCATCTTTTGCGCCGCCGGAATGTTGATGAGCGACCTCATCCACGATGACGTCCGCTCGTTGCCCTCGCGCATCGACCAGCTTGCTCCCGGGCTGCTCGAGCAGCGCATCGACGAGCTGATTGCCGCCGCGCGCGCCACTTTGCGCACCGAGAAGGTCGCCGACGCCGACATGGCGTTCCAGCCCTCGCTCGACATGCGGTACGTCAAGCAGTACCACGAGGTGAACGTGCCGTTCGAGCTCGGCGCGAAGGACGTCGTCGCGCGCTTCCACCGCGAGCACGACCGGCTCTACGGCTACCAGCTCGAGGAACAGAAGACGCCCGTCGAGGTCATCAACCTCAGGTTGAGGTCCATCGGGCGCACCGTCAAGCCGTCCTTCCCCGAGATGAAGAAGTCGAACGCCGACGCCTCGAGCGCCCGGAAGGGCTCGCGGCGCGCCTGGGTGCCCGAGCGGCGCGAATTCGAGGACGTGCCGCTGTACGACGCCGAGCGGCTGCACCACGGCATGCGGCTGACCGGCCCGGCCATCGTCGACCAGGCCAACACCACGCTGGTGCTGACCGCCGCGTACGACCTGGTATGCGACCGGTTCGGCAACTTCGTCGGCTACCGTCGCGACGCCGTGAAGACGCTGCCCAAGAGCATCCAGGAGCTCGTGCGATGAGCATCGACCCCATTCTGGCTTCGGTGATGCAACGGGCCTTCAAGTCCATCACCGACGAGATGAGCCTGTCCTTGATGCGCACCGCCCGCTCGCCCATCCTCTGCGAGGCGAAGGACTTCGTCACCGGGCTGTACGACGCCCGGGGCAACATGCTCGAGCAGACCGAGAACCTGCCGATTCTGTCGTTCTCGGTCGGGCCGGTCTGCAAGTACCTGCTCGAGTACTTCAAGGACGACATCCACCCCGGCGACGTCTTCTTCCACAACGACGTCTTCAGCTTCGGCAACCAGAACAACGACGTCGCCGCCTTCAAGCCCATCTTCCTGGGAGAGAAGCTGGTCGGCTGGGCGGCCACCAAAGGCCACCAGGCCGACATCGGCGGGGCGGTGAAGGGCGGCTACAACCCCCAGGCTACCGAGGTGTTCCAGGAAGCCATTCGCATTCCGCCGGTGAAAGTCGTGGACCGCGGCCGGGTGCGCAAGGACGTGTGGGACCTCATCTTCGCCAACATCCGGCTCCAAATCGTCGAGGAGGACATGCGCGCGGAGATTGGCGCCTGCACCGTCGGCGAGCGCCGGCTGAAGGCGCTCATAGAGAAGATCGGCCTCGAGCGCTTCGAAGAGCACCGCGACTACCTGTTCGCCTCGACCGAGAAGTTGATGCGCGAGGAGATTCGCGCCATTCCCAACGGCGTCTACCGCGGCGAAGGGAAAATCTTCTTCGACGGCCGTCACCCGGGCTCGGAGTTCACCATCCGCGTCACCATCACCGTCGAGGACGACCACGTCACCTTCGACTACACCGGCACCGACAAGCAGACCGACGGCTTCGTGAACGGCACCTACACCTCGTCGGCCTCGGCTACCACGCTCACGTTCCTCCAGATGGTCAACCCCGACATCCCGCATAACGAGGGGATGCTGCGGCCGCTGAAGTTCATCATCCCCGCCGGTACCGTGCTGAACGCCTCGTACCCGAAGGCCACCACCTTCGGGAATCACCTCTGCCCGCCGAACGCCGACGCCATCCAGAAGGCGCTCGCCTCGGCGATGCCGAAGCGCGTGTGCGCGGGGTGGAACCACCTGCTGTGCGCGCTCACCACCGGGCGCAACCCACGCAAGGACGAGGACTACGTCGACATCTTCTTCATGGGCCTGAAGGGCGGGTCGGGCGCCATGGATGGCATCGACGGGTATGACCATATCGGCATGATTGACGCCTCGGGCGGCCTGCTTGACCAGGACTACGAGATGTTCGAGCAGCAGACGCCGCACCTGCTGGTGAAGCACGAGTACCTGAGGGACTCGGCCGGCCCGGGCCACTGGCGCGGCGGCCTCGGCGTCGACACCGAGTTCGTGGTGGGCAGCGAGGACACCCAGCTCGTCACTTTCGGAGACGGCGACGTGCGGCCAGCGTTCGGGCTCTTCGGCGGCAAGGAAGGCACCCTCAACTTCATCGACCTGAAGGCGCCCGACGGGACGGTGTACCGCACCACGTCCAAGGACCTGGTGAAGGGCGTGAAGAAGGGCACCCGCTTCGTGCAGCAGGCCGGCGGCGGAGGAGGGTACGGCGACCCGCGACTGCGCCCCGCAGACCAGGTCGCGCTCGAGGTCAGGAACGGAGTCGTCAGCGTCGAGGCGGCGAAGGACGCGTACGGGGTGGCGCTGAAGCCCGGCACCTTCGAGGTGGACGGAGTCGCGACGGCAAGGCTGAGGAAGGGCGCGTGAGGCGACTGTTGCGGATACTGCCAACTTCGAGGGCCCGCTTCGGCGTTCCCCCTAGAGCTTCGGCTGGACCCGCGTACTTGGCAGTATCCGCAACAGTCGCGACCGCCGAATCGCCGAGGACCGCGTGAGCCGAATGTCACGGACACTGCCAACGTCGAGGGTCCGCGCCGGCGTTCCCCCTGGAGGATTGGCTGGACCCGCGTACTTGGCAGTATCCGTGACATTTCCCCGGGGGCGCTGGTGAGCGCCCTCACTCCCGAGCAGGCGGCCGTCCAGCGCACCTTCGCCGCCTTCTGCGACCGCGAGGTGGTCCCGGCGGCGGCGCGCGACGCGGACGGCGTGTTTCCGCTCGACCTCTTCAAGAAGGTCGGCGAGCTGGGCTTCTTCGGCATGCGCTACCCGCCGAGCCTGGGCGGCAGCGGCGCCGACACCCTGTCCCTGTGCCTGGCGGCCGAAGAGCTGGCGCGCGGCTGGTTGTCGCTCGCGGCGGGTTCGATGATGCAGGCGTTGATGGGCACCTGGCTGGTCTACCGGTCCGGGAACGCGGCGCTCCACGAGCGGCTGCTCAAGCCCGCGCTCCGGGGCGAGAAGCTGGGCACCATCTGCATGACCGAACCCGACGCCGGGTCGGACCTGAAGGCGATTTCCACGCGCGCGGTGCGCGACGGCGACAGCTACACGCTGAACGGCAAGAAGACGTGGATAACGAACGCCTCCAACGCCGACTTCTTCACCGTCTTCGCCCGCACCGGGTCGACGCTGTCGACCTTCGTGGTCGAGGCGAAGACGCCCGGGCTGGTCGTCGGCCGTCCCATCGGGAAGATGGGCGTGCGTTCGTCGCCGACGTCCGAAGTGTTCTTCGAGGACGTGAGGGTGCCGGCCAGCCAGCGGGTGGGCGAGGAAGGGCAGGGTTCGGACTACCTCGCGGAAATCCTCCCGCAGATTCGCACCGTCACCGGGGCGCTGGCGCTGGGCGTGGCGCGGGCGGCGTTCGACGCGGCGCGCCTGTACTCCACGCAGCGCAAGCAGTTCGGCAAGCCCATCGGCGAGTTCCAGGCGGTGAAGCTGAAGCTGGCCGACATGGCGACGGAAATCTTCGCCTCGACGCAGGTGGTGCACGAGGCGGCGCGGCTGGCCGACGTCTCGCCGTCTCCCGGCGCCGCGGCGATGTGCAAGAGCTTCGCTTCCGAGTCGGCGCTGCGCGTGTGCGACGACGCCGCGCGCGTTCTGGCCTCGTACGGGTACTCGACCGACTACCCGGTCGAGCGTTATCTGCGCGACGTTCGCTTCACTCTCATCGGCGGCGGCACGCCCGAAATCCTCAAACTGGCCATCGCCAAGGAGTTCCAATGAAACTGACCGGCGCCTACGTCCCCTATGGAAGCTACTGGAGCACCCCGTTCGTGAAGTGGCAGGGGTCGCTGGCCACTCAGCACCCGCTGAAGCTGGCGGCGGCCTGCGGCAAGCAGGTGTTCGAGGCCAAGGGCGTCGACGTGAAGTCGCTGTCGTCGTTGGTGCTCGGCTTCACGGTGCCGTCGAAGCACTCGTTCTACGGAGCCCCCTGGGTGGCGGCGATGATGGGAGCCCCCGAGCTGACCGGGCCGACGGTGATGCAGGCCTGCGCCACCGGGGCGCGCTGCCTCGCCACCGCCGCGGCCGCGGTGATGGCCGGAGAAGAGGCGGTGGCAGTGGTGACCGCCGACCGGACGTCGAACGGAGCCCACCTGTACTACCCCGACCCCGGAGGCCCGGGAGGCAAGGGCGAGGCCGAGGACTGGGTCTGGGACAACTTCAACTTCGACCCGGTGCCGAAGAACGCGATGGTGGTGACCGCCGAGAACGTGGCGAGGGAGTGCGGCGTCACCCGAGCGCAGCAGGACGAGCTGACGGTTCTGCGCTACGCCCAGTACGCCGACGCCCTGAAAGACCGCGGCGCCTTCTTCAAGCGCTATATTCTCTGGCCGCTCGAGGTGAAGTACGCGTCGGGGAAGAAGACGCTGGCCACGGTCGAGGGCGACGAGG
>JAHFDQ010000236.1 GCA_023248915.1 Archangiaceae bacterium
CAGAAGGTTGAGATCTCGCTGACCCTCCAGGCCGAGGGCGCGCTGGTGATGATCGAAGCCAACGAAGGTGGGGCAATGTGTTCCATCGACGGAGCGCCCGAAGTGGCGCTTCCGCTCGCCCGGGTGCTCCCGCCCGGCCGCCACGAGATCAAGGGCACCAAGCAGGGGTTCAAGCCCGACGTCAAGATCATCCAAACCCAGCCCGGCGTTGAGGTGACCGTCGGCATCGAGCTCGACGTGATCGGCTCGGACCGGCCGACGCGCGCCACCATCGAACCGGGTGAACACGACTCGGACCTCGACTCCGAAAGGGGCCACGGCGGGGCTACGAAAGTGGTTCAAGCGCAGGCCACCGGCTCTTCCGGGTCCAGCCACTGGTACATCTGGGCCGGGGTGGGGGTGGTGGTTGCGGGCGGCGTCGCCGCGGCGCTCGTCGCCACTCAGCCGAAGCACGCCGGGTTCGACCCGACCACGGTGTGCAACGGGCCTTGCGATTCAATCATCGGCGCCCCCTAGCCGCGGCGTCGGGTGTCGCCAGCCGTCCCGCCCATGGCCCCAAGCGCCCTCGGTAGCCTGGCAGTCGGCGCCGTGCTTCTGCTCGGGCTTGGGGGTGACGCCTGGGGCAGCTCGCTTAGGCTGTGCGGGACGACTGCGCGCCGCCACCGCACCGTGCGCGTTCCCTCGTGGCGGCCGTCCTCCGCGTTCGGCGTCGGGTCGTCCCGGGGCTTTCCTTTCCGGGTGCTCGGTCCGGCCGGCACCGACGCGCTGGCCGCGAGCATCCGCGACGCGGTGGACGAGGCGTGGCAAGCCGAGATCATCAACGGCGGTTGGGCGGCGCCTCCACCGGACAACGGCGGGCCCGACTCGTCGTATGACATCTACATCGACCCGTTGAACGCCCAAGGCGAGGCCTACACCCAACCCGAGGACGACGCGGGCGCCGTGGGCCGGTACGCGCTCACCAGCTACATCGGCCTGCCCGACAGCTATGCCGACGCCGCCGAGCTGTTCAGCATCGCTGCCCACGAGCTCAACCACGCCTCGCAGTTTGCCATCGACGCCGCAGAGGACGACGCGTTCTTCGAGAGCAGCTCGGTCTTCGCCGAGTGGTACTTCGCCCACGACGTGCCCACCTACGCCACCGGCGTCGATGACTACCAGGCCCACCCGCAGCGCGCGCTGAACTACCTCGGGTCGGACCTGTACGAGTACGGCGCCGGTATCTGGCTCATCTTCCTGAGCGAACGCCACGACGCGAAGGGCCAGCAACTGGTGCAGCGGCTCTGGGAAGGCTCGAAGCAGGCTTCGTCGAGCTTGAACGAACCCGACTTCCTCGACGTGCTGGGCACCGAGACCGGAGAGCGCGGGCTCGACATGGGGCAGTTCTTCGCGACTTTCGCCACCTGGCGCTACTTCACCGGCTCGCGCGACGACGGCCAGCACTTCTCCGACGGCGCCGCCTGGGGGAACGGGTCGAGGGTGGCGGCGGGCCAACTGACGGCCGCGCCCGAGGTCAGCTTCCAGGAAACGGTGGCCGCGTTCGGGGCAGGCTGGCGAGTGGTAAGCGTCCCCGCGGGAACGGAAGCGCTCGACGTCGCCGTCACCGGCGCGGGAGGCGTCGCGGCGGTCGTCCCGCTCGACCCGGGCGGAGCGGCGGTGGCCGAGCCGACGGTAATCTCGACCTCGGCGCCCGGCCGCGCAGTCCTCGCGCAGGGGGCACAGAGCGCGCTCGTGGCCGTCACCTACGCCCCAGCGGGGTGGGACCCCGACTCGAAGGATTGGACCGCCCACACGGTGCAGGTGTCGCTGGCCGCGGTGGGACAGGGTGCCGACGCCGGCCTGGTGGATGCGGGAATTGCGGACGCAGGCGCGGCGAGCGCGGATGCGGGCCCGACCGATGCCGGGGCGGGTTCGCCACAGCCCCCGGACGCAGGCGCCGACGCCGACACCCCCGGAGGAGCGGGCCTGGGTTGCCACTGCGCCGAAGCGGGCGGGGGAAGTTGGGCGGTCCTGGCGCTGGGCCTCGTCGCCTTAGTTCGGCCCAGGCGGCCAACAAGCCGGCACCGAGGTCAACTCGACGAAAGCGCGTAACGGCGCAGGCCCGAGCTGGGCCCATCGAACGGAAGCTGCGCCGCCGAAGCGAGCCGTCGACGTCGCTCGGAAGGGGCACCGCGGCGGCGAATTGCCGCCGGACGGCAAGAATGTCCCGAAGAACGCAGGTCCGCTCAACCCTTCACCCTGGTGGCCGTGGTCGGGGCCCTTTCTTCCGGACATGCGTGCCGGGCACACGGAGGTTGCTGGGCGCTTGGTCTCAGTGGCTGCCGCGGCGCAGTCGTGCTTCGGGGGCGCGGTGCCTCCGCACCCTGGCGATGACCGGAAGAGCGGACAGAAACGTTGCCCAGGGCAGCCCTTCCGAAGTCAAACCGCAGCCGCAGCCCGGGACGGGTCCGCCGGACCCTAAGCCCGCGTCCGATTCGTCGAGGCCCGACGACCCCGAGTCCACGGGCGAACCGCCGTCGTCCGCCGCCCCTGCGTCGCCCGCCGGACCGGCATCGGCGATTCCACCATCCGCCGAGCCCCCGTCGGCGGTCGCCGCGCCTCCGTCCTGTCCGGCGTCGGTTGCCCCCGAGCTGACCCTGTCCACCATCCTCTTCAGGGCGAGCATCTGGCGCCCCGCCTTCGTCGCGTAGCTCGGGTCGTCGTAGCCCCACCAGTCCCAGCAGGCGTTCGGGTTTCCCGCCGAGGGGGCTCCCTGCGGAAACAGCAGCAGCAGGCGGTTGCCGTCCGCCCATTCGGCCAGGCCCGACGTTTGAAGGAAGGCGTCGCCCACCTGGCCCCGCGCCTGAAGGCATCCGTGCAGCGCCAGCAGCACCCGGCACACCTGGCCGCCAACGCAGCTTGACGGGACGTAGAGGTAGCCGTCGTCGGCGAGGCCGTGGGCGGGCGCGTCTTGGTCGTCGAAGAACTCATTCTGGTCGAACGCCTGGAACGAGCCCGCGAGGGCGCCGGAATTTCTCGGCGAGAGCGGACCGAAAGACTGGCCGAGGAATGCCGCCTCGGGGTCCGCTGGCGGGCAATCATTCACGAAGGGCGTGACAGTGGCCGCGCACAGGTTGGGGCCCGAGGGCGACACCCAGCCGTGGCCGGCCGCGGTGGTGTGCTCGTAGGTGACGGCGGCGGCCGTCACGTAGTGCTGGTAGTAGGCGAAGAGCGCGTCCATCACTGCCGGCCGCACGGTGGTGTCGAGCGTCCCCGACCAGAGCCACACCGGTTCGCCGGCGAGATGGGCGGTCGGGTCGATGTCGCCGCTGGCGGCCCGCGCGTCGGTCCGCTGAATCAGCGCGGCGACGTCGGGAGCTTGCGGCAAGCCCTGGGCGCACGTGGTGACCGCGGCGAGCGCGCCGCCCTCTGCGCAGTCGTAAGGGCCGCCCGCGAACACCGCCGCTCCGCGCTGGAACGTAGCCGAGTAGGCGACGTGCAACTGCACCGCCAGGAAGCCGCCCGCTGAAATGCCGGCAACAGCCACCGCTCCCGGTTCAACCGGGTACGCGGGCAAGGGAACCGACAGCCCACGTCGCGCCCGCGGCTGACCCCCGCGGAGCGTGTCGGGCGGAGCCGCGCAGCCCGCGGCGCAGGCCCAGAGGCCGACCGCCACCCACCGCATTGTCGCTCGAGCAATTCCCATCGCGGCGGCGACCCTAGCCGACGGGCAGTGCCGTGGAACAGGAACCCCACGGGCCTGCCTCCGAAAAAGAGAGTCGGGGTTCGCCTGCCGAACATCGTCCCGGGTCTCGCGGCTCGTTCGCCTTACCGCTCGCGGTAGACAAACCTGAACTCGCCCACGCCCACCACGTCGCCGTCCCTCAGGCGCTGGCAATCGACCGGCGCCCCGTTGAGGAACGTGCCGTTCGAGCTGCCCAGGTCGTTCACCCAGTACCCCCCTTCAGCGGCCACGATGCGGGTGTGCCGGCGCGAAACGCCCGAACCCGGTAGCTGGAGGTCGGCGTCCGGCGTGCGCCCGAGCACCATTTCACGCTGGAGCGGCACGTCGCGCCCGGGCATTCCCTTCAGGAAGACGAGCCGCGCCGCGGGCACCTGACTGAAGGCGGCGTCGAGCAGGGCGGGGCTCGCCTGAGGCTGAGCGGGCGTCGCGCGCTGGCCGCGACGGAAGGCACGCTGGGCTTCCGGCCCCGGCCGCTGCCCCATCAGCTCGGCGTCGTCGAGCAGTTGCTCGCGCACCTCGTCGAGCCTGGCGCTGGCCGCGGAGACCGGGGCCCGCCGAATCTCCTCGATGACCTCGAGGAGGCCGGCCTCTGCCTGCTCGAATTGCTGCTGCCCTGCGAGCCGCGTGGCTTCGGCCCTCGCTTCGACGGCGCTGCACAAGAGCCTCCGTGCGTTCGCGTCGGGGTCCAGCGCGCCGGCCGTCTCGACGACCTCGGCGGTGACGAGCGATTCAACCGCGCTCGCCGCGCCCCCCGCGGGCCGGAAGCGTACCCGCAGGTGTCCCAGCGTCGCCGGGCCCAGCTCGGCGTACGGTTCGACCGTCAGGACGAACGTGAGCAGCCGGCGCTCGGCGAGGCCCAGGTCGGCGACGGGCGCCTCGAGGCCGTCCGCGCCCACGCGGGCAGGGGCCGCGGCACCCAGCACTCGCTCCACCCGAACCCCACGACCGGGACCGAACGCCTCGGTCACCTGGTCGGCCGCCAGCTCGAACCGGGTTCCCACCGCGCGCGCCAGCTCGACCCGGCACAGCTCGGGGGCGGCCACGTACGAGTAGGTGCCTCCGCCCGATTCGGCGAGCTCGCCGAGCACGCTGTCGTCATGGTCTTCGCCGTAGCCGAGCGTCGAAATCGAGACCGCGCCGCGCAGCTCGCGCGCCAGCGCCCCCAGCGTGAGCGGAGTCACCGCGCCGGAGTTGGGGACGCCGTCGCTCAAGAGAAGCACCGACGACTGGGCGTCCTGGTGGCCGGACGCCAGCACCCGATGGCTGAACCTCAGCCCCGCTTCGACATTCGTGCCTCCGACCGCCCTGAGCTGGCCGAGCGCCGCCTGCGCGAGCGGAGCGATCCGCCGGTCCGCCCGGGTGAGGGGGAGCAGCACCCGTGCGGTGTTCGCGAAGCACACCAGCCCGAGCTGGTCCTCAGGCTGCAACTGTTCCACCAGGAACTCCACCGAGCGGACGACGTGGCGCAGCTTCTCGCCCGCCATCGAGCCCGACGAGTCGAGCGCCAGCACCAGCGCCAGGGGCGGCCGGAGCTTCGCGGGGCGGTCCGCCGTGGCAACCAGCTCGGTCACCAGGTGGACCCGGGTGGGCTGGCCTCGGGCGATGCGGGGGCGGTCGAGCGAGGCGGTGAGCGTCAGAGGGCCGGAAGTCTTCATGCCCCCGAGTGTGAACCCGCCGGCCGCCGCTGGGGGCCGCGGCAACGTTGCCGTCGGCTAAGAGGTAGGCGCTCCGAGCATGCGGTGGCAGGCCGAGGGCAGCGGCAACCGCTGGAGATTCTTCCCGGAGACGACCGGCACGAGGTGCTCGGCCATCCAGCCGTGCTCTCCGGTGCAGAACTGCTTCAGCTTCTGCGCTGTCTTTCCGCGCAGGTTCTTCAGGTCCTCGTCGTCGACGTCGTCGCCGCGCGCCAGGGCGAGCAGCGGGCGCGTCTTCACTCCGCGCGCCCAATCTCGGTCGAGCAACGCCGCGGCGAAGCGCCTGAAGCCCGCGTGCCCGTCGATGCCTGCGACCACCCAGCCCGCGCCGCGGGCCCGGTGCGACGACAGGTAGCCGAACCACACGAGCTCGGCGGGCGAAAGCGGTAGGGTCACCGCGTCGAAGTCGGCGCGGCCGGTCAACAGGTCGACTGTGAGCTGGGTGGGCCGGCCCAGCTCGCGAGGCAACGCGCTGGCGGAGAGCAGGCGAATGCGGGTTCGGCCGATGGCCAACACGTCTCCCGGGTCGACCGGGCCGGACTGCACGTTGCGGCCGTTGAGCGTCACTCCGTTGCTCGAGCCCAGGTCTTGCAGCGTCCACCCGGTACCCGAGCACAGCAGCATGGCGTGCTTTCGCGAACAGCCGCCGTCCTCCACCACCAGGTCGCAGGAAGCGGCGCGGCCGATGATGACCCGCCGGTCGGTGGCCGCGTCGAAGACGTGGACCGAACGGCTGCCGTCGGGCCGTTGAACTTCGAGCTGGAGCTGCGCGGAGGGAGGTGGGGAGGCCATCGGCGGCGCCTCGACAATGGTACCGCGCTTCGCCAGCCTCTGGCGGAATCGACCCCGGGGGGCTTGTCCCGGCTACCGCGGTGCCTACCTTGCCGCCGCGGAGGCGTCATGTTGAAGGGCTTCAAGAAGTTCATGATGCGCGGCAACGTCATCGACCTCGCGGTGGCGGTCGTCATGGGCGCGGCGTTCGGCGGAGTGATCGCGGCGCTGGTGAAGGACCTGATCACGCCCCTCATCGCGGCCAGCGTCGGCAAGCCCGACTTCTCGGCGCTCGCCTTCGAGTTGAACGGCAGC
The DNA here is from genome assembly GCA_023248915.1 of Archangiaceae bacterium. Classification (GTDB taxonomy): domain Bacteria; phylum Myxococcota; class Myxococcia; order Myxococcales; family Myxococcaceae; genus JAHFDQ01. The sequence goes on from JAHFDQ010000236.1 coordinate 6,505, forward strand.
CGGTTTGCCTACGGGGACTTCATCAATGCGGTGGTTTCGTTCCTGCTGGTCGGGGCCGCCGTCTACTTCCTGGTGGTGGTGCCGGTGAAGGCGCTCACTGCTCGCCCCGCCCCGAAGAAGTGCCCCGAGTGCCTGAGTGAAGTGCCGCTCGCGGCGCGCCGGTGCGCCTTCTGCACCTCGGTGCTGACGCCCGCGGGTGACCGGCAGACCGCGGGCGCCGGGTACGACTCGATGACGGAGGACAGCCATGTTCCCGGGTAGCTGCGTCATGCAATTAGGCAGGTACCAGCCCCGAGACGAGGTCCGCGCGCGTCAGGCGCCGCTGCCGGGACTGCCCGTCGGAATCACCGCCAGGCTTCGCCGGCGGGTCTCGGGCAGCACCCAGACCCAGGTTCCGGTGGCGAGCGCGAGCCCGAACGGCAGCGACAGGCCGCCCGAGAGCCCGTAGGCCGCGACCAGCGCGCTGACCAGGATGGGCGCGAAGAACTGCACGGCGCGCGCGCTGTTGTAGGTCGCGCCCATCGCGAAGTTGCGCACCTCGGTGGGGAACAGCTCGGCCAACAGCGCGCCGAAGCCGGCGGTGCAGCCCGACCCCAACCCCAGGGCGAAGAGCACGGTCCAGAACAGCGCCGGCCGGGGCAAGAGCGCTTCCCAGTGGAAGGCGAGCGGGTAGAGCGCCAGGGCGGTGAGCGCCGAGTAACCCGTGAACGCCAGGCGCCGGCCGAACCGGTCGGCGAGGTGCCCGAACGCCATCATCCCGAGCAACTGCCCGAGCTGGGCCGTCAATATCCACAGGGCGGACCGACCGACGGGCTGGTGAAACTCGCGCTGGAGGAACTTCGGCAGCCACGTGTAGCAGGTCCAGTACGTGCCCAGCTTGAAGACGCCGAGGACGAAGCCTTTGACGGCCGGCACCGCCACTCCAGGCCGTGCGAGCAGCCGGAAGGAAGCGCCCAGCGACAGGGCCTGGTGGCGTTGGCGTTCCCAGAGCGCCGACTCGGGCAGGTGGCGGCGGACCAGCACCGCCACCAGCGCCGACGCCGCCGACACCAGGCAGACGGCGCGCCAGCCGAGCCACGGGCTCACCAACAGGCCCATCACCGCCGCCAGCGCGACGCCCACCGGTTCGCCGGCCTGCAGGAGCGCGGAGGCGCGGCCCCGCATTCGCGCGGGGGTAGACTCGGCCATGATGGCGTGGCCGACGGCCCACTCGCCTCCGACGCCGAGGCCGGTGAGCAGCCGGAAGAGGACGAGCGTCACCGGGCCCGAGGCCAGCCCCGTCAGCGCGGTGCCGGCCGAGAACAGGATGATGGTCGCGCCCATGATGCGCTTCCGGCCGAAGCGGTCCGACAGGTACCCGAAGGCGATGCCGCCGAGGCCCGAGGCGCCGAGCGCAACGCCCAACAGCACCGCTTCCTGTGGCTCGGTGAGCCCCAGGTCGTTCCCGATGGGAATCAGCAGGAACGAGAACAGCACCAGGTCATAGAAGTCGAACATCCACCCCGCGAACGAGATGAGCCAGGTGCGCACCGGGAAGTGCGTCGGCTCGGCGAGGGCCGGGAGCGCGGCTTCGGCGTCGGGTTCGGCCATGGGGGCCGGAGTCGCAGCAGCCTTCCTACGGGTTGGCGGCGCCGAAGGACGAGTTGCCCTGCGCGTTCCAGTCCGAGCTCTGGCGCGTGTTCAGGCCAGACGCCTTGCGCTGCACCGACTTGTTCGAGCCGGTGCCGACACCGGACCAGTCGACGGACACGCTCTGCGCGGTCGGGGTGGTCGCGTAGGTGCAGGGCGAGCCGCCGCAGTTCGCCGGCAACCAGAGCGAGGCGCCCTGAATAGACTGGAGGTCGGCGGGGAAGCCGGCCGGGGTCGCGGCGGTGCCGTTCACGAAGGGCACCGCGTCCTGGAGGGTGCCGAGCGCGTCGCGCACCATCAGCACCCGGTTGGAGAAGGTGATTCCGGTGGTGCCGCCGTTGACGTCCCAGGCCCCGGTGTAGCAGCCGGTGGCGGAGCAGTCGCCCTTGGTCGCGGTCTCGGTGGTCGGCCCGCTCGGGTTCAAGTGGACGACGATCAGGTCTCCGGTCGCGACCGTCAGCGCCGGGAGCGTGGCCAGCGTGACCGGCGACGCGAAGTCCTGCTGGAGCTGGTACCCGGAGATCGTCCCGCCCGTGACGGCGAGCAGCTCGACGAGATCGCGGCTCGTGATGTTCGGGTTTAGCTCGTTGATGATCAGCTGGGCGCCCGTCAGGAACCCGGTGAAGGTCGCCGTCGCGGCCGCCGCGCTGAGCGCCGTCCCGCGAGTGTCGGTGACGGTGG
>JAHFDQ010000660.1 GCA_023248915.1 Archangiaceae bacterium
GGTCGCTCGTTGGGCGCGTCATAGCCGGTCTTCGGGCGCACCGCGACTTCGACGGACACGGGTTACGGCCAGGTGGGCTGGCGAAGCTCGACGTGCACTCGCGCGCCGTCCCGGTCGAGTTGCAGCTCGGCGGCAGGGTCGCCGCGGGTGAGCGTCAGCGCGAACTTCGGGGGAACGCCCCCCACACCGCCGTCCGGGCGGCGCCCCGGTTCCCAGCCCCGGGGCAGCTCGGAAGGAGCCCAGCGGCCGGCGGTCAGCATGTCGACCAACTGACGCACGAGGAAGTCGGCGCGCGACTCGCGCACGGCGACGTAGTCGAGCGAGAGCTGGAAGCGCTCGGACAGGGGCCGCGCGGCCGGAAAGTCAGGCAGCGAATCGGCGAGCGTCTCGGAAGTCAGCGGAGTCGGCGACTGGTAGAGGCGGCCGACGCCCTCTCCGTCGAGCGGCAGGCGAATCGCCACCGTCAGCCGGTCGGCGTCGCGCCGGGCCGAGAGCGCGAAGGGTGGGCGGGCGGCCGAGAAGTCGGTGGCGCCTCCGTCCGTGACGGTGAAGCCCTTCGCCGATGCGGCGGCTCCCAGGGTGTCGGCCAGGAGGCTGCCTTCGGGCAGGGACAGCGTCGATTCGCGCGTCAGCGAGACGAAGCCGCCGGTGACGAACGCTCCGCGGACTTCAGGGAACACCGTCAACAGGGCGGTCCGGGCGTCGAGGGGATTCTTCTGGCGCAGGCGACCGGCGTCGGGAGCGGACTGGGACGCGCAGCGGGCGCAACCGGAGAGGGCGAAGAGTATTGCGAGCCACGCGAACCTTCCGTTCACCTCGGGCTCACGCGCGTTCCACGGCCCTGCGCCACTTCTCGAGGTGTCTCGCCCGTTCGGCCGCTGCCATCTTCGGCTTGAAGACGCGGTCTGGGCGCCAGGCGCGGCGAATCTCGTCCGGGCTTTCCCAGACGCCGGCGCCCAGGCCCGCCAGGAACGCGGCGCCCAGGGTGGTGGTTTCCAGATTTCGCGGCCGGACCACCTCGGTGCCCAGCACGTCGGCCTGAAATTGCATCAACAGGTTGTTCGCGGCGGCGCCGCCGTCCACCTTGAAGGCCGGAATTTCCCGGCCCGAGTCCTTGCGCATGGCGCCGGCGAGGTCGTGAATCTGCAGCGCCACGCCTTCCAGCACCGCGCGGGCCAGGTGGGCCGCCGTCGTCGACCGGTCGAAGCCGGCGAACAGGCCGCGCGCCTCGGGGCGCCAATGGGGGGCTCCCAGCCCCGCCAGGGCCGGCACGAAGACGACGTCGCCGGTCTGTTTCACCTTCGACGCCAGCGCCTCGACGTCGGCCGCGCGGCGGATGAGCCCCAGCCCGTCCCTCAGCCACTGCACCGCCGCGCCGGCGATGAACGAGCTGCCCTCGAGCGCGTAGGTGGTGCGCGCGCCCAGCTTCCAGGCCACGGTGGACAACAGGCCCGAGGTGGACGCGACCGGCGATTCGCCCACGTTCATCAACAGGAACGCGCCGGTGCCGTAGGTGCACTTCGCTTCGCCCGGGGCGAAGCAGGCCTGGCCGAAGAGCGCCGCCTGCTGGTCGCCGGCCATGCCCGCCACCGGAATGCCGTCGGGTAGCGCCGCCAGGCCGCGGGTGGTGCCGTACACCTCGGCCGAGGCGCCGATGCGGGGCAGCACCCCGGCGGGCACGCCGAAGAGCGACAGCAGCCCCGAGTCCCACTCGAGCGTGGCCAGGTTCATCAGCAGGGTTCGGCTGGCGTTGGAGACGTCGGTGACGTGCGCCGCGCCCTTCGTCAGCTTCCACACCAGCCAGGTGTCGACGGTGCCGAAGGCCAGCTCGCCCCGGGCGGCGCGGTCGCGGGCGCCCGGCACATGGTCGAGCAGCCAGGCCAGCTTGGTGCCCGAGAAGTACGGGTCGAGCACCAGCCCCGAGAGCGCGCGCACCCGCGATTCCTCTCCTCGGCCCTTCAGCTCGGCGCATCGGTCGGCCGTGCGGCGGTCCTGCCAGACGATGGCGCGGTGGAGCGGCTTGCCGGTCTGCCTTTCCCACAACCCGGTCGTCTCGCGCTGGTTGGTGATGCCGACCGCGGCGATGTCCGAGCCCTTCAGCTTCGCCGCCCGCAAGGCCTTGCCCAGGCAGCCCTCGACGGTCCGCCAGATTTCGTTCAGGTCGTGCTCGACCCAACCCGGCTTCGGGTAGTGCTGGCGGAACTCCTGGTACGACTTGCCGCGCACCCTTAGCTTCGAGTCGAGAATGCCGACGTGGGTACCGGTGGTGCCCTGGTCGATGGCCAACACGTAGCGCTCTTTCGCCATGCCGTCCTCCCGCGGGGCGCCGAAGGTACCTCGAAAGGGCGCGGCCGGGCGGCCTCAAGAAAAGCGGTCGAAGAAGTCGCCCACCTCGGCCACCACCGTCCCGCGGCCCCGGTCGCGAATCATCTGGTGCCAGCCGGCTTCGACGCGGATGGACCGCACCGGCCGCGCGTTCTTCAGCCCAAGGGACAGCTCCCGCCCGCTGTCGGCCGAGACGACATGGTCCTTGGCCGCGACCGCCACCAGTGTCGGGGCGACCACCCGGGGCAGGGCCGAGCGCGCTTCGTCTTGCAACGCCCAGACGTCGTGCAGCCGAACCGAGGGAAACGCTTCCAGCACCGGAGCCTCGGCCCGCTCGGTCTCGTCCTCCAAGTCGAGGCTCGCCTTCGTCACCCAGGGCCGGGCCAACTCGAGCAACGGCAGCCCGCGGGCCAGCCGCAACAGCGCCATCGCCGGCCCTCGGAAGCGCAAGGCCGGCGCCAACAGCGCCAGCGCCGCCACCCGGTCGGGGTGTCCGGCGGCCAAGAGCAGCCCGAGCAGCGCTCCCATCGACAGCCCCCCGACGAAGACGCGGCGATGGTTGGCCAGGCTGGCGAAGGCGCTCTCCGCGGCCGCCTGCCAGTCGTGCCGGTCGGCGTACTCCATGTCCTCCGGCGCGTGGCCGTGGCCGGGCAAGAGCGGCACCAGGACGCGCAGGC
>JAHFDQ010000237.1:0-4503 GCA_023248915.1 Archangiaceae bacterium
GTAGTCGGCGGCGATGATGTCGCGGCACAGCTTGTAGGCGGACGAGATCATCGTGCCGCCCGACTCGCGGGTGTGGAAGAACGTCTCGCGGTCCACCTCGCGGGCCACCGCGTCGTGGATGATGTAGCGCGACTCGAGCCCCTTGTACTGGTGGCGCAGCCAGGTATCGAGCCAGAAGCTCTCGATGCGGACGATCTCTTTCTGCTCGTCGCCCATCGAACCCGACACGTCCATCATGTAGACGATGACCGCGTTCGTTTCCGGCAGGTTCTGCAGCCTGTAGGTGCGGTAGCGCCGGTCTTCCCGGGTGGGGATGATGACCGGCATCTTCGGGTCGTACTTGCCGAGCGCGATCTGCCGCTTCAGCGCCTGCTTGTAGGTGCGCTTGAAGTGGCGCAGCGACTCGGGGCCGGTGGTGTTGATGCCGGTGTACTTGATCTTCGTGGTGATGACCCGCTCGCGGCCGCGGTGCTCGATGTTCGGCAGCTGCAGCTCTTCGCCGAGAATCTCGGCCAGCTCTTCCAGCGAGACGTCCACCTCGAGCGCGTGATCGCCTTCGCCCTGGCCGGCCTGGCCGGTGCCGTCCCCGGGCTGGACCGACCCGGGGGCCAACTGCTGGCCGATGTCGCCGTCGCCCTGGCCGACCCCGCCCTGTTCCTTGTGGCCGTACTTGAAGTGCGGAATGTCGATGAAGGGGACGGGAATCGAGATGACGTCCTTCCCCTTCTTGCCCAGCATCTCACCCTTCTGGACGTACTTGCGCAGGTTCGCCTTGATCTTCCCCCGGACGATCTCTTTGAAGCGCGAGTGGTCCTGGTGGATCTTCAGCGGCAAGCGCTACTCCTTCGCGTCGCCGCGGGCGAAGATGCTGGCCACGAAGTTGAGCACGTCGGTCGAGCAGATCTCGCAGTAACCGTAGTTTTTCATCATCCGGTCCTTGACGAGGTCGATCTTCTCCTGGGTCTCTTTGTCCACCACGGACGAGACCAGGTTCTTGAGCTTGATCGAGTCCTTCTGGTCTTCGAACAGCTTCAGCTCGAGCGCCTTGTGCAGCCGCTCGTTGGTCCGGTAGTTGAAGCTCTTGCCTTCGATCGCCAGCGCCCCGATGTAGTTCATGATCTCGCGGCGGAAGTCGTCCTTGCGGCTGTCGGGAATGTCGATCTTCTCTTCGATCGACCGCATCAGCCGCTCGTCGGGTTCGTCGTAGTGGCCGGTGTACTTGTTCTTCACCTTCTCCTTCTGGGTGTAGGCCTTGATGTTGTCGATGTAGTTGCCGCACAGCTTGCCGATGGCGTCCTCGTCGGCGCTGATGGCGCGCTGGACCTCGTTCTTGACGATGTCCTCGTACTCTTGCTTGGTGATCGTCAAAAGCTCGCGGAAGCGCTTCCGGGCCTCTTCGCTCGAGATGAGCGAATGCGTCTTCAAGCCCGCCTCTAGCTCGTTCAGCACCATGAACGGGTTGATGCAGCCCTCGCCCTTGTCGGAAACGAGCGCGTTGGAAATCTTGTCCTGGATGTACCGGGGCGAGATGCCGTCCAGCCCTTCGCGCGAGGCTTCCTTGCGAAGTTCTTTGATGTTGTCCTCGGTGAAGTTGGGCAGCGTCTTGCCGTTGTAGAGCTTGAGCTTCTGCAGAATCGACAGGTTGTGCTTCTTCGGCTCTTCCAGCCGCGTCATCACCGCCCACGTCGCCGCCATTTCCAGCGTGTGGGGCGCGATGTGCTTGCCGCGAATCGCCTGGGCGTTGAAGTCCTTCTCGTAGATCTTCTGCTCTTCGGCCAGCTTGGTGATGTACGGGATGTCGATCTTCACCGTGCGGTCGCGCAGCGCTTCCATGAACTCGTTGTTCTCGAGCTTCTTGAACTCGGGTTCGTTGGTGTGGCCGAGGATGACCTCGTCGATGTCGGTCTGGGGGAACTTCTTGGGCTTGATCTTGTGTTCCTGCGACGCGCCCAACAGGTCGTAGAGGAAGGCAACGTCCAGCTTCAAGACTTCGACGAACTCGATGATGCCGCGGTTGGCGATGTTGAACTCGCCGTCGAAGTTGAAGGCCCGCGGGTCGGAGTCAGACCCGTACTCGGCGATCTTCCGGTAGTTGATGTCGCCGGTGAGCTCGGTCGAGTCCTGGTTCTTCTCGTCCTTGGGCTGGAAGGTGCCGATGCCCACCCGGTCCTTCTCGGAGAACACCAGCCGGCTGACCTGGATGTGTTCGACTACCTTGGCGAAGTCGCCGCCGTGAATCGTCATCAGGTCCTTGAAGACGTACCGGCAGGCCGGGCAAAGCTCGGACCCCTCGGGCACGGTGTAGCCCGCGCCGGGCGGGCACAAGTCGGCGTGCACCCGGCCGCGCCACTCGCGCGGAATCAGGTTGAGCGGTTCTTCGTTCATCGGGCAGCGCATGCGTTCCTTGATGACCGACCCGTCGGGCAGCTTCTTGTCCAGCACCCAGGTGAAGGTGAAGGCCGACCCCTCGGGCGTGCGCGAGTATTCCTCGACGCCCTTCTTCAAGAGGCGCGCGATGGTCGACTTCGACGACCCGACCGGACCGTGCAGGAGGATGACGCGCTTCTCGGTGCCGTAGCCCTGCGCGGCGCTCTTGAAGACGTTCACCAGCTTCATCAGCGGGACGTCCAGGCCGAAGATGGCGTCCTTGCCGCCGAAGCGCTCGTCCTGGAAGAAGTGGTACCGGATGAGCCGCTTCTTGTTGTCGATGTACTCGGTCTTCCCGTACGACAGCAGCATGTCGTAGATGCGCTGGAAGGCCGTGCGCGTCACCTTGGGGTTCTTCCGCACGATGTCGAGGTAGTCCTCGAAAGACCCTTCCCAGTTGAGCTCGGCGTAGCTCTTCGGGTCTTGCAGCGCCGCGATCTTCGCGACCCAGCTATTCTTTCCGTCCTTCATTTCACTTCCTTCTCGTCGGTGGGGGTTGCGAACTCGGCCCAAGCAGATGCGTTCTACGCGCCTGGTCGGGGCCCCGCCGCGGATTCGGACCGCGCGTCCCATCCACGGGGTGAGAAGGCCAGCCCATTATATAGAGAGTGACGGCGCGCATCGCACAACAGCGAACGCAGTGCGGCAATTCTGGGTATTTGCCGCTTTCCTGGCCGCAGGGCATCCAGGTCAGGGCGAAACCCACACCCGGCGCAAGTCGTACCAGACGAGGGAAGGGCGCAGCCCGCGTACCCGCTTCTTGGCGGCGTCGAGGCTGACCCGGGCCGTCATGAACAGGTAGGGCTGGTCGTCGTAGAGCAGCCGGTGCACCTCGCGGCACAGCTCGACCCGCCGGGCCGCCCCGGCCTCGCCCCGAATCTGCTCGAGCAGGGCGTCCACCCGGGGGTTGGAATACCCGGCGGTGTTCGATTCCTGCCCCGAGTGAAACACCTCGGAAAGGTCTTGCTCGACGTCGAACTCGGTCCAGACCTGCGACACCGCGTCGAAGTCGCGGTGGGCGATGCGCTCGGACAGCACCGCGCCCTCGACCTTCTCCAGGTCCATCGCGATGCCCACCCCGGCGAGCTCTTGCTGAAGCAGGGGAGCGAGCTTCGCCAAGCGCACCGAGGTGTGCGGCAGGAGGAAGGTGAAGCGGAAGGGGATCCCGTCCTTGTCGAGCACCCCGTCCCCGTCGTGGTCGGCCCAGCCCGCCTCGGCCAGGAGCGCCCGGGCCTCCGCGGGCGAGTAGGCGAGGGGTTTGACGGCCGGGTCGCAGTACGGGCCGCGCAGCCAGTAGGGGCAGGTGGTCGGCTGCTCGAGCCCCAGGTCGACGTTCTTCGCCACCGAGTCGCGCGGGTAGAGCAGGGCGAGCGCCCGGCGCACCCGCTTGTCCTTGAAGAGGGCCCGGTCTTCGTTCCACGCGATGTACGAGAAGCTGTTGTCGACCGACTTGATGCGAACATACCCGTCGACGGCCCAGGCATTGCGCGATTCCGGCAGCTCGAGAGACCGCCAGACGGTTGGTTGAATGGCCGTCATGAGGTCGAGCTCGCCGCGCTCGAAGAGCTGGGTGGCCACCGTCGAGTCCTTGGCGATGCGGAACACCACCCGGTCGAGGAACGGCCGTTCGCCCCAGTAGCCCTCGTGGCGGACCAGCGACAGGGTGCTGCCGCGTTCCCACGCCTCGAAGCGGAACGGGCCCGTCCCCACCGGCTTCTGGCCGAGCGGCAGCGAGTCGAAGGGCCCCTCGAGCGCGCCCGCGGGGTAGATGGGCAGCCGGGTGAGCGCGCGTAGACCGAGGGGCGAGGGGCGTCGCCAGACGAGCTCGACGGTGTGTTCGTCGAGGGCGCGCCAGTGCTCGAGGTCGGCGACCTCGGCGCGGGCGCCGTTGGTCGCGAGCTTCGGGTTGCCCACCAGGTCGAGCACCGCCACCACGTCGCGCGCGCCGAACGGGCTGCCGTCGTGAAACCGCACGCCCCGGCGCAGGGTGAAGCGGGTGACGCGGCCGCCTTCCAGCTCTTCCCAGCGCTCGGCGAGCAGCGGGCGCAGGGCGTACGTCACCGGGTCCAGCTCGAT
>JAHFDQ010000237.1:4513-8798 GCA_023248915.1 Archangiaceae bacterium
GCGCCACGACCAGCCGTCGCGGAACGAGTCATTCAGCTCGTTCAGCCCGGACGGCTCGGCCATCGCGCGCACCACCAGGGTGCCGCCGACGAGGGGCGTTTCTCCGGGAGTTGGAGCGGCCGGCTCGCCGTCCAGCCAAGCGCGGCTCGGGGCCAGGGACGCGGCGGTGGGCGCTTCGCGCGAGGCGCACTTTGAGCACGCGGCGAGGGCCGCGCAGGTGGCAGCGAGGGCGACGCGCGGGCCTCTGGCCGAGCACATTGGCCCCGGTGCTAGCACCCCTGCCACAGGTTCGCAGCTTGCGCCGCGCTACCGCAGCGAGTTGGGCAGGTGCGCCGTCACCACGTGCAGGCGGAACGAGCTCTCGGTCATAGTGCCCAGCCGGCCGTAGGGGTCGCGGTAGGTGATGACATTTCCGCGCATTCGCTCGTAGGTCACCACGTGGTTGAACGAGCCTTCGTCTATCTCGAGCAGGACCGGCCGGTTGGTGCCTTCCGCGACGTACGGCTTCAGCCGCGACAGCACCGCGTTCATGCGGGCCGGGGTGTCGAGCGTGTCGGTCGTGTAGCTCACCCCGAACAGGTTCTCGAGCAGCCGCCGCTGCTGCGAAGGGTACAGCCCCTTGTACTGTGACCCGTTGTCCCGCACCGAGGTGCCGCGCTGCCCCAGGAACTCGTCCGTGCCGTTGGCGAACTCCATCGCCGCCGACTGGAACAGGACCTCGGACACCGCCCGGTCGTCGTCGCGGCCGGGCAAGATGTAGCTTCGCTCGAGCCCCAGGTGTCCGCCGCCCTTCATGGCCGAGGTGCCCGAGGGGCCGCAGAGGCCGGCGAGCAGGCGCGTGTACTCGGCGGGGTTGTCCCGGGCGAGCTCGAACTGCATCGAAGTCACCGTGCAGGTCGGAGCCGTGCCCTGCTCGATATGGTCGGGGTTGGTGACGTCGCGAAGCACGTCCTGAACCAGGCGATCTCGGCTCAGCCCCTTGGCGTAGAGCGGCGCGGACATCGGCTGGGTGGCCAGGAGCGCCAGGTTCGACAGCAGGGTGGCGCCCTTCGCGTCCTTCGACGTCAGCGCCTCGGGCTTGGTCTCGACCAGCCGCGCCAAGAGGCGCAGCCCGCGCTCGTCGCCCGCGTCCATCACCGCCACGAGCTTGCTCAGCGCTTCCGGCGCGAGCTGATTCCACAGGTCGGACTGGGCGAGGTGGCGCACGCAGGCCGCCGCGGCGCCGCTGGGCTGTTCGGCGACGATTCCGAGCACCGTGGCGGTGTCGGCGGGTGAGAGCCCGGCCGTCTGTTCGACCAACGTCTGAAGCGCGTGCGCGTGGGTGGTGCTCTTCTGGGCGGCCCGGTTCAGCGATTCGCGCTGGCTCGGGGTCAGCGGCAGCTCGTTGAAAGCGAGCCTCAGCGCGTCGGTGTCGGTGGGGACGGTAAACGGGGCGTTCCGGTGGTGCCCCGGGCGAAGGAAGGTGGGCTCTTCGCGAAGCAGGTTCGCCGCCCGGCGGTCGGAAGGGCCTGCCGCGATAGCCGCCGGGCGCGGCTGCCCCAGCCGGTCGGCGCCCGGCCCCACGGAAGGATCATGCCGGCCGACTGAAGGATCGTGCCTGCCGACCGACGGATCGTGCCTGCCGACCGATGGGTCGTGCCTCCCTACGGACGGGTCGTGGCGCCCGACCGACGGGTCGTGCCTGCCGACCGACGGGTCATGCCTGCCGACGGAAGGGTCATGGCGCCCAAGCGACGGGTCGTGCCGGCCCACGGACGGGTCGCCGAGCCCTAGCGAGGGTCGGCTCGAGGGCGAGCGCGGCTTCTTGCCAGCGGTGGGCCCACCGCGCTTCGCGGCCGGCTTCCCAGGCGCCTTCGGCTTCGCCAGCCCCCGGGGAGCCGCCGGAAAACGGGGGGTCGGGGGCGTTCTGACGGGGCGGTGGGTCTTCGGCATGGCGGGTCTTCCCTCGCGCTGCGTGCCTCGAGTGATTGGCGTGCTGGGCCACCCCTGGTATACCTCGGTCCGCGTGCCGTCGTCGTTCGGCAAATACCGGTTGCAGAAGAGGCTCGGCGTCGGCGGCATGGGAGAGGTGTTTCTCGCCGAGGCCCGCGACGGGGCCGGCGCGCCAGGCCCCGCGGCCGGCCAGCCGGTGGTGCTGAAGCGAATCCTGCCGCACCTGACCGGGAACGCCCGGTTCCTCCGGCTCTTCCTCGACGAGGCGAGGGTGGCCGCGCGGCTCAACCACCCGAACATCGCGCAGATTTTCGAGCTCGGCCAGGCGGATGGCACCTGGTACGTCGCCATGGAATACGTCGCCGGCAGAGACCTGCGGCAGGTCGCGCGCGCGGCCGCCGTCGCGGGCCGGCCTGTGCCCGTCGGAGTGGCCTGCGGAATCGCCGCCCAGGTCGCGGCGGCGCTCGACTACGCGCACCGGGCGACCGGCCCGAACGGCCGGCCGCTGAAGATCGTCCACCGCGACGTCTCGCCCCACAACGTGCTGGTCGGCTTCGACGGGGCGGTGAAGCTGGTCGACTTCGGAGTCGCCAAGGCCGTCAACCGCGCGACGCACACCCAGCCCGGCGTGTTGAAGGGCAAGTTCCCATACATGGCGCCCGAGCAGGCCGAGGGTGCCCGCATCGACCGCCGCGTCGACATCTTCGCCCTGGGCATCACCGTGTGGGAATTGCTCGCGGCCCGCCCCCTGTTTCGGGGCAAGTCGGACGCCGTCACCCTGAAGAACGTCAAGACCTGCGCGGTGCCGCCCCCGTCCGGAATCAACCCGGCGGTGCCCCACGAGCTCGACGAGCTGCTCCTGAAGGCGCTATCCCGGGCTCCGAAGGGCCGGTTCCAGACCGCGGCCGAATTTCGGGCCGCGCTCGACGAGCTCGTGGTGGCGCGCCAGTTGGCGGCCAGCCACTCGGACATCGCCGCGTACCTGCGCGAGCTGGCTCCGCAGTTCGAGGCCGATGAGGCGAGCGCCTCGCTCGTCGGGTCGGCCGAGCTCGAGACCCAGACGGTGTCGCGCCACCAGGGCCGGCCCATTGCCCAGCCGGGTGACCGCGCGACCGAACCGGGGCCGCCCGGCCCCTTCACCGCGTCTGAACCCGGGCCCCTGGGAAGCCGTCCGCCCCCCGCAGCCGGGCTTCGCCGCACCCCCTCGGCGGTGCGGCTGCTCGAGGAAGTCGCCCAGAGGGCCACCAACCTCGCCCGCCAGCCAACCAGCTTCGTCGGCCGCGTCGGCGAGCTGGCCGAGCTGCACCAGTTGATTCGCGCCGGGGCGCGGTTGATTACCCTGGTCGGGTCGGGCGGTACCGGCAAGACGCGGCTGGCCCTGCAGCTCGCCTCTCAACAGCTTCCTTCGTTCGACGTCGGGGGCGTCTGGTTCTGCGACCTCACCGACGCGCGCGACCTGGACGGGGTGTGCGCGGGCGTCGGGCGCACGCTCGACGTTCCGCTTCCGCCTGGAAAGCCCGGGGAGGGCGCCGCTGCGCTTCTAGGGCAGGTCCTCGCCGGCCGCGGCGAGCTGTTGCTGGTGCTCGACAACCTCGAGCAGGCCGTGGGGCCGGCGGCCGAGGCCGTCGAGCGGTGGTTGAGCGCGGCCCCGGCCGCCCGCTTCGTCGCCACTTCCCGCGAGCGGCTTCGGGTGCCCGGCGAAGTCCTATTCGAGGTTCCACCCCTGAAGCTGCCCGAGGCGGGCGAACCGGTCGCTTCCAGCGAGGCGGTGATGCTCTTCGTCACCCGGGCCGAGGCCGCGCGCCCGTCCTACCGGCTGACGAAGGCGGACGAAGCGGCCGTCGCCGACATCGTCCGGCAGCTCGACGGGCTGCCGCTCGCCATCGAGTTGGCCGCGGCCCGGTTGGCGGTGCTCACGCCCGCGCAGCTCGCAGAGCGGCTCCCGCGCCGCTTCGAGCTGCTCGGAGGTCGGCCGCGCGACGGCCAGGGGCGCCAGGCGACGCTCGCCGGCGCCATCGACTGGTCGTGGCAGCTCTTGACTCCCCCGGAACAGGCGGCGCTCGCGCAGTGCTCGCTCTTCCGAGGAGGCTTCACCGCCGAAGCCGCCGAGGCGGTGCTGGCCCCGTCGCACGGACAGAAAGTCGCCTCAGCCACGGCGATGGCGGCACTGACCGCGCTCCGGGCGAAGTCGCTGGTGAGGGCCTACTTCACTCCGGGGGCGGGGGCCGCGGCGCGCTTCGGGCTGTACGAGACGATTCGGGAATTCGCCCGTGCCCGCCTCGACGCCACGCGCGACGAGACCGGCGCCGTCGAACGCCACGCCCGGTACTACGTCCTGCTCGGAGAGCGGCTG
>JAHFDQ010000238.1 GCA_023248915.1 Archangiaceae bacterium
GGGCGGGGACACCAGTTGGTTGATGCGGCAGATGAAGGTCGCGTCGAAGTCGCTGACGCGCCCCGAGGCCTGCAACAGGGCCAGGTCCGAGTCGAGGTAGCGCTGGTTGGCGAGCACGTGGGGGCTGGCGATGGTGGCCCCGGAGTGAATGGGCCCCCCGTCGAGGGCGACGCCCGTCTTCGGAAGCTCGGCTCCGGCGAGCTTGGCCAGCTCGAGGCGCGCCTCGGGCGTCAGCTTCAGCCCCCCGGTGAGCGCGAGGGCGAGCTGGCTTCGCAGGCCCGCGAGCGTGGCCCTCTCGGCCGACCCGTCGTTCCCGTTCCAGCGGACGTCGACGGCGCGAGACTGGGCCAGGTCGGCGTCCATCTTCTTCCTCACGGCCGCGGCGTCGGCGAGGTCGAGGGTGCCCCTTTCCTTCTCGAGCATCAAGAGGGTGCCGGCGAGGGAAGCGTCGGCGAGGTCGAGGCTCAACTGAATGCGGTCTCGTCCTTCGACCGTCCAGTCGGTCGAGGTGCTCCACTTGATGAGGTCGCCGGCCTTCCGCGAGTTGTAGGAAGTGAAGTCGACGTCGCCGCGCAGCGCTTCTTCGGCGAGCGCGCTGGCCTCGTCGAAGCCCAGCTTGGGTTCTCGCTCGAGGTCGATCACCTGGCGCCCGAACTGAGAGCGGCCGTTCGGCAGCAGCAGCGCTTCGCGCAAGAGAAAGCGCCCCGCGTCGCTGAGCATGGGGCTGTTCGACTGGGCGAGCAGGGTCAGGTCGGCCGCGCGCTGCGCCGTCAACTTGCCCTCGGCGTCGCGCAGGGCCTGCAGCAGGTCTTGCACCTCGGCGCCGCCCACAGCGCCGTCCTTCAGCACGGCTTCTGCCGCCTGCTTCACCTCGGAAGCGGCGAACGTCACCGGCAGCGCCACCGGCGGGGCGGCAGGTCGAGGTGCCGCGACGCCGAGGTAGGCCTCGAGCGCCGCCTTGGCCGTCGGGTCGAAGCGGCTGCCGTCGGCCTGGAGCACGGCGAGCAGGTCGCGCTGCTCGGTCTTGCTCAGCCCGACCCCGTCATTGGCCGAACGGATGAGGTCGGCCACGTCGGTTTGTGAGATTTGAGGGTGCTGCGAGATGCGCGTGTAGACCTTCCGAAGAGCGAGGTCTTGCAGTCTGGCGGGCACTCGGGCACCTCCCTCTTCCGCCGATAACACACCAGCCCCAAGGGCGGCGCAACGGGTCGGGCCGCCCGCGCGCTTGACGGCGTCGACAGGTCGTCATTTAAGGCCCAGCACCGTGAAGAAGAGTCTGCTCGCCGTCGTTGTCCTGGCCGCCTCGCTCGCCGGCGCTTCCCGTGCCGTGGCCTGCTCGGTGTGCGCGTGCGGAGACCCGCTCCTGGCCGGGAACGACCCGGCCGCCATCGCGGGTCAACTGAGGCTGCAGCTCGATTCCGAGTACCTCACGGTGTCCGCCGCGAGCGAAGAGATGCCCGGCGCCACCGACCAACTGACGCAGTGGTCGGCTCGTTTCAACGCCGTGTACCGGCCGCTGGAACGGCTGAGCCTGCTCCTCACCGTCCCGGCGACGAACAAGTCGATGAGCGTGGTCGGCCACGGCCTGGAAGAACCCATGTCCAGCCTGACCGGGCTGGGTGACGTCGAGCTGGCGGCCAGGGCGACGGCCTGGAAGAGCGTCAGCCTGTCCACCGGGCGCGTACACGAGGTCGGCTTCTCTGCGGGCACCGGATTGCCGACTGGCGCGTCCGGTGCCGTCGATTCAGCCGGCATGCGCTACAACGAGCACGCGCAGGTCGGCACCGGCTCTTTCAGCCCCTTCGGCGGTGTGCACTACCACTTCGAGCAGAGACAGTGGCTGGCGCTGGCGAGCCTGTCTGGTCGCGCCCGCACGGTGAATTCCTACGGCTATCGCTACGGCGCGGCGTTGCTCTGGAGCCTCCACGGCCAGTACCGCGTCATCCGGCCGCTGGCGCTCGACCTGGGGCTCGACGGGCGCGCCGCCGCGGCCGACGCGTCCGAAGGCGTGGCCGTGAACAACACCGGCGGCACCGTCTTGAGCCTGGCGCCGGGCGCCTACTTCAACGTCGCCGGGAAGGTCTGGCTCTTCGTCCGCGCCCAACTGCCGGTGTTCCAGCGGCTATCGGGCGAGCAGGCCGTCGGTCCCACCGCCAGTGCGGGGCTGCAATTCCAGGCGCTCTGAGCCTCGCAGCCGCGGCAGTCGCCGCGGGGTTTCCCAGCGCGCCAGGCGTGAACGCCGGGCCGGTCTGCCAGCCGTCAGTCGCCCCCGGCCGCGAATGCTCCGGGGGCGGCTTCTGCCCAGTCGCTACCGGCCCGGTGACGGGGCCCGCGCTTGGGGCGCCGACGCGATTTCCCGCGTCGCCTTGTGGGCCACGAGCGTGGTCGGCCCGCTCACCGTCAGATAGGGCTTCAGCTTCTCGAACTTCTTCTTCCCGAAGCCCTTCACCTTCACCAGTTCCTCGATGCGCTTGAACGGAGTCTTCTCGCGGTAGGCGGCGATCTTCTTCGCCGCCGCCGCGCCGACTCCGGGCAAGAGGTCGAGCTGAGCCAGGCTGGCCTGGTTCAGGTTCAGCACCCCCGTCACCTGCACCTTGGGCCCCCGCCGGTTGCCCGCGGCTTCGGCCGACCCGGCCGCCAACAGTCCCACCACCACCATCGTCATCGTCCGCTTCATCAGTGTCCCCCCATCGAATTGGCCGCGTCCGCGACCGGGTTCAACGTCTCGGCGCTCCTGGGCGCCGCGTCCTTCTTCTCGGCCGCTTCACGCACGTGCAGCGTGCCGTCCATCGGCAGCACGTCGAGCCACACGTTCAGCGACCCGTCGCGGTTCACGTACGCATTTCCGGCGCGCACCCAAACCGTCCCGTTCTTGGTCTTCCGAATCGAGAAGACCGCCAACCGCTTACCTACCTCGAGCACGACTTCCTCCTTCCGTCGCCGCGTCGTCATTGGCGCGGCGACTCCAGCACCACTTCCGCCGGAGCCGGACTGGGGCGTTAGCCAGGCGCGTGCCAACGCCCGCGTGGCCCTTGCCGCGAGTGAGGGCGGAGTGGGCCTTTGGCCGATCGCGGTGCAGCGGGGCTCGACTCGTCCACCCGTCCGGACGAGCGGCGCTGCTCCACTCCATTCTCGAGCTTTGCGAAAACCCGACGCCGCCGCGCGGCCGCGCCTAACCTCGCGGCCGTGGCGTCGGACCCGCGTGACCGTGAGGGTGCTTTCGCGGCGGCGCTCGCCGAGACGCTCGACTACCTGGGCTCGCCGGCGGCGCTCGCGGCCGTCGCCGCCGACGCCTACTGGCCGAAATGGAACGGCCCGTGGTGGCGCATGCTGCTCTTGCACGAGCTTGGCCTCGCGGACCGGATTCCGCGCCCGCTCGCGCGCGCGCTGGCGTCGGCGCTGGCCGAACGCTTCGTGCCGTTCTTTCCGTCTTCGCCGGCACAGGTGCCCGCCGGCATGGACCCGATTCGCAACGTCGCGTGTCACTGCCAGCTCGGCTGCATGTATCAGGTGCTGGTGGCGTGCGGAGTCGACTTGGACTCGGCGGTGCCCTGGGTGCGGCCCTGGTTCGTACGCTACCAACTGCCCGACGGAGGCCTGAACTGCGACGACGGCGCCTATGCCCGGCCCGGCGGTAAGAGCTCGGTGGTTTCGACGCTGCCGCCGCTCGAGGCCATCCTCTATTCGGCGCCGCGGCCCCTGTCCGCGCCCGAGGTGCGCTTCCTCGACGCGGGCGCGCGCTATCTCATCGAGCGCCGCCTGTTCCGTTCGGTCAGCCGCGCCGGCGCGGTGATGGACGAGAAGTTCCTCCGCCCGTGCTTCCCGAGGTTCTACGACTACGACGTCCTGCGCGGGCTGACTTTCCTGGTCCGCTGGGTGCGCGAGCTGGGCCGCGAGCTGCCGGAAGGCGCCACGAAGGAGGCCGTCGAGCTTCTCGAGCGGGCCGGTCCGGCGGGCGAGCTGGGGCCGAGCCGCCGCGCCTGCGCCGACGCCAAGACGTTCGTCCTCGAGCAGGGCCAATGGGTGAAGGGTCGCGCGGCGATGACGTTCGCGCTCCTCGATGAAGTGGGCGAACCGGGGCGGGTCTCGCCCTGGCTGTCGAAGTCGTGGCGCGAGGCTAGAGCGGGCCTGGCAGGATGTTGAAAGAGCCGGTCCCGGGAAGGTTCGCACCGAGCGATTGGAACCCGCAGGATTAGAGAACGCGCAAACCTTTGTCGGACCTCTGAAGGTTCCCGCGAGAATCTCCGCGACTTCACGCAGCTTCTTGACGGTCGTGAATTCGTGCTCGAATTGGAGGTCCGGTGGAATGCTTGTGGGCCACCAGGCGCGGATCACCTGTGAGGCCCCAAACCAAAGGGCAACGGCCCCCGCACCCAGAACCAGTACCTCGATGGCGAGCTTCATCTTGCTCCTCTTACGTCCACCGCGAGCCCGTCGACGGGGAGTCCTTCAGGTGTTCGCGCTCCTGCACAGGTCGGCCCTGCTCCGCGAGTGCCTCATCTTCCACAGTCTAGGGCCCTCGGCCTGCCGGAGAGCAGATCATGCTGCTGCAGGCCGCCGATTGGGCCGCACCCCAGCGAGTCGGCGCGATTTCCGGACTGCCTGGGCGATTCGTTTGAGGCCAAACCATCGTCTGCTACCGTGAGGGTGTGCGACCCGAACAGGCGGGCACCCTCGTCAGGGCGAGTTCCGTCGCCCTCGGGTGGGGTCTGGCGCTTGCGTCGGCGCCATGTCCAGCAGACGGTCCGCGACGATGAGGCTTCCGGTGCTCGCCTTGAAGCAGCGATGGGGCTGGGTCCGCGCCACGGCGAAGGACCTCGTCCTCCGGTACATGCCGTCCGAGTCTCAGCACGTCTTCGCGCTGACGCTGGTGATCGGGCTGGTGTGCGGGCTGGCGGCCGTGGGGTTTCACCTGTCGATCAAATTTGCCGAGAGGCTTCTCATCAACCGGGCGATGGCTGCCCCGGGGAACTCTTGGGCCTGGTGGACGGTCCTCACCCCGACCCTCGGTGCGCTGGCGGCGGGAATCCTACTGCAGTACGTGGTGCCGCTCGCCCGGGGCAGCGGCGTGCCTCAGGTCAAAGAGGCCTACGCGCTTCAGGCGGGGCGCATCCGGCTGCGCGACACCGTCGGCAAGTTCATCATCGGTGTGCTTCAGATAGGCTCGGGCGCCTCGCTGGGACGCGAAGGGCCTACCGTGCACCTGTGCGCCGGGCTGGCCAGCGCGCTCGGGCGTGTCACTTCGCTGCCCGACAAGAG
The DNA here is from genome assembly GCA_023248915.1 of Archangiaceae bacterium. Classification (GTDB taxonomy): domain Bacteria; phylum Myxococcota; class Myxococcia; order Myxococcales; family Myxococcaceae; genus JAHFDQ01. The sequence continues at coordinate 5,260 of JAHFDQ010000238.1, forward strand.
CGTCCGGCGGCTGGTGCCGGTCGGAGTGGCGGCCGGCATCGCGGCCGCCTTCAACGCGCCCATCGCGGCGGTGACCTTCACCATCGAGGAGATCGTCGGCACGCTCGACCAGACGGTGCTTTCGGGAGTCGTGGTCGCCGCCGCGCTGGCCGCGGTCATCGAACGCAGCGTCCTCGGAGTCCATCCGCTCATCGAGGTCGTCCAGCCGTACGGGCTGGATCACGCGTCGTCGCTCTTGCTCTACGCGGTCCTGGGGTGCGCCGCCGCCTGGGTCTCGGTCACGTTCACCGATTCGTTGCTCGGGCTGCGGGCCCGATTTCGGCGCCTGACGAGCGTGCCACGGTGGGCGCAGCCGGCCGCGGGGGGCCTGGTCACCGGCCTGCTCGCGGCGCTGGCCCTGTACTTCATGAAGACGGGCGGGGTGACCGGGGGCGGCTACGAGACCCTGGCCGTGGCGCTCTCGGGAAAGTTGTCGATCGAGGTCTTGATCGTGCTGTGCGCGATGAAGCTGGTGGCCACCGTCTTCTGCTACGGCAGCGGCGGAGCGGGCGGCATCTTCGCCCCGTCGCTGTTCATCGGAGCGATGCTCGGCGGTGCGGTGGGCTTCCTGGACATCTCGCTGCTCGGCCACGGGTCCAATGAGATGGGCGCGTTCGCGCTGGTCGGAATGGGGGCGGTGTTCGCCGGCATCATCCGCGCGCCCATCACCTCGGTGCTGATCATCTTCGAGATGACGGGCGGGTACGGTCTGGTGCTGCCCCTGATGCTCGCCAATATGACTGCCTACGGCCTTGCCCGCCACTACCGTCCGACCCCCATCTACGAAGCGGTGCTCGAGCAGGACGGGGTCCACCTCCCGCACTTGCGTGGGGCGGTCAACCACGCTCTCGAGCAGCTTCAGGTGGCCAGCGCGATGACCGAGGCCCCAATCTCCCTTGCGGGATCGACCTCGGCGGCCGAAGCGGTCGACAGAGTCAAGGCGAAGAGCTTCTCGACGTTCCCGGTGCTGGCCGAGTCGGGGAACTTCCTCGGGCTGGCGAGCGCGGACGCGCTGCGGAAGGCGGCCGGCGACGGGAGAGCGCAGCGGCCGGTTCACGAACTGGCCGTCCGCGGCGTGATGGTTCTGGCCAACGAGCCGCTGATCCACGCCGTGCTGCGGATGAACGAAGCGAAGGTGAGGCAGCTCCCGGTGCTCGATCCCTCAGACAGGGACCATCTGGTGGGAATCGTCAGCATGAGCGACGTGGTCCGCGCGCACGCTCACGCCGCTGCCGCGGCCGGCGAAGCAGACGTGGTTGGGCCCGAGGCGGCCGGCACCTCGTCAAACGGCGTGGCTCGAGATCCGTTGCTCCAGACCAAGGTTCGACTCCTGACGAGGGCCGCGGTAGCCGTTCCGGCCAACACCCATCTCAGAGAGCTCCTCGATCTGCTGGTCAGTGCCAAGGACGGTGCCCTGCCGGTGCTCGACGGCAACGGGCAGCTTTACGGCATCGCCCTGCTGGACCACCTGCGCGAGGTGTGGCGCGACGAGCAACTCGACGCCGTGCTGATGGCGGCCGATGTCGCGCGAAAGGTTCCGCCGATTTCGGTCGACGGCGATCTCGCACGCGCGCTGTTCGTGATGGACCGCGAGAATGTCGGGGCGCTCCCCGCCGTGGACGAGCGGCGGGGAACGCTGCCGATCGGAGTCATCACCCGGGCCGAGATCGGCCGCTTTCTGTTCAGCCACTACGCGATGCAGAAGCGGGAGGGCGGGGGCTCCCGTTAGGCACCGCGATTGCGGACTTCAAGCCGCTTCATAGAACAGAAGGAAGCACAAACAGCGGGGCTTCGGTTACACCAATACTCCGCAGTCGAGGTGGCGCTCGAAGGTCCGGTACTTCGAAGGCAAGCGGGCCTCGAGGCGCCGCGTCTTCGGTCGGCCTCGGCGACGTGACTCGGGCCTACAACCCGTACACGCCGATGCCAATCCACGGAACTGGGGCAATCATCCCGTTCGCCCTGTCTTGATTGGGCGGCGAGTAGAACCACAGCCCGGCCAAGTCGAGCCGCAGGCGCAGCCGGTCGAGCGCGAGTGGCCCGCTCGGGTGCTCGGCGCCTAAGAGCCAGCGCGCGCCGGTGGTGCCCATCGAGGCCGACAGGGGCCAGCGCGGGAAGAATTCGGCGGCCAGGGCGCTGTGCGGCCCCAGCACCTGTTCGACCGCGACGAACGGCTGCACCTGCACCGGCAGGTGCGCCAACTGGGTTCCGCCCCCCGCTCCGGTGCCGCCGTCGCCGGCCGCCGCCACCCCGACGGTGAAGCCCGCCGACTGGGGGAGAATGTTGTGGTTGTCGAGGACGTAGGTGCCGGCCAGCACCTGGGTGTGGCCGAAGTGCTTTCCCGCCGAGAGGGCGAAGAGGTTGAACTGGGCGTTGGCTCCCGCAGCGCCGCTGGCCGCCGCCAGCACCAGGCCGTCGCCCACGGCCACGCCGCCGCCCACTCCGATGGCGCCGCCGAAGGCGTCGAGCAAGTCGTAGGAAACAGCCAGGCCCGGCCGGGTCGGGGTCTCGTCGAGGATGAGCACCTTCACGCCGAGGTCCACCGCGCCCACCAGGCCGAAGCCGGCGCCGGCGACTCCGCCCAGCATGTGGAGCGGCGGCAACAGCGTCCCGCCCGCGGCGGGAATGGGCAGCCCGCCGAACCAAAGCTGTAGCTGCACCCGCCGCGTCAGCCCGACCCCGAGGTGAAAGAGCAGGAGCTCGTCGTTGCTGAACAGCCACTCGCCCTTGTCGAGGGTGAGCGCGGTCGGCACGAAGAAGAGCCGTTCGTCGGCGGCCCGGCGCGGGACGAAGAGGTCTCGGCGGTACGCCACCTGCCGTCCCAGGGCCTCGCCCGCCTCGGCCCCGGCCACTCGCGCCCACAGCGACGGCGCTCCCATTCCTTCCCAGCGCACGTGGGCCAGCGGCTCGTCGCCTTCCGGCGGCAGCAGCCGCGCGACGAAGGCGAGGCGCCCAATCGACTGGTCGCCCACCTGGGTGACGCCGAAGGTGTTGCGGAGGTTCGAGGTCACCCGTTCGCCGCGCGATTGCTCGGGGTTCGCTGCCTCGGTCGCATCGAGCACCTCGACCTGAAGCCGGAAGACGCCCGGGCCGCCTCCTTTCACCGTCGCGAGCTCGGCCGTCGATTCCAGGGCCTCTGACAGCGAATCGCCCAACCCGGCCGGAGCGCCCTCGGCCCGGACCTCGACCTTAGTCACCTCGCGGTAGCGGCCGAGTGGGCCCGAGGTCGCCTCGCGCACCTGGCCGAAGGCGCAAGAGAAGAGCGCGGCCGCCAGGCTGGACGACACAAGGGCGCGGGTTCGCGATTTCACTGGCTCTGGTTGCCTTGGTTTGGCCGAGCGATCCAGCCCGCCTCACTGCGGACGCTGTCGAAGCTGGCGGCGAGCCTTCCGGGCCAGCGCGGCGAGCCCGAGGAAGCCCCAGATTCCAAACCCCGCGCCGCCTTCCGACTGGCACGAGCACCCGAGCAGGTAGGTCTTCTCCGGCG
>JAHFDQ010000024.1:0-11597 GCA_023248915.1 Archangiaceae bacterium
AGGGCTCGACCCGCTCTTGCAGACGATCTTCGACTCGCAGAGGTTCGAGAAGGTTCGCAAGCACCCGCGAGTCCCCGTGCAGTTCCGCGCGAGTGAGGAAGCGCCCTACTCGCCTTCCTACATCGTGCGCGACCTCTCGGGGGGGGGCGCCGGGGTCGAGATCGAGGCGCCGAGCGTGCCGAAGACGGTGCGCGTCGGCGTGCTCTTCCTGCTCGAGCTGTCCACGACGATGGGCAACCTGGCCCTGCACGGCGAGGTGGTGTGGGTGTTCGAACCGCCGACCGAACGGTCGAAGTGGATCAACCCCTCGTTCGGAGTGAAGTTCGGCAAGCTGCGCGCCGACACCCGCGAACGGCTGGGCCAGATTCTGGTGCTGAAGAGCCTGCCCCCGCCGCCCTGGAAGGCGCGGGTGGCGTTCGGTTCGGAAGCCGTCACTCGGATGCCGTAGCCCGGGCCGTTCAGCCCGGCGACTATGGCGCGATGAAGCCAGCTTCTTTCAGGAGCATGCGATCGAAGGTCGCCACGGAGTTGCCACCGGCTGCCTTCGCCTGCTCCCGAATGAGGTAGTCGGCAAAGTCGCCTCGACCCTCCTCGAAGGCGTCGACCGCCTTCGACACGAGGTCCTTCGAGACGATCAAGAGCTGCTTCGCGTGCAGGAGCTGGCGGAGCGTTTCGAGGACTCGAACCCGGGGCACCTTGTACGAGTAGGTCAGCACCCAGACGAGCTCGCAAAGCACGACTTCGGGAACGAGAAGGGGGTCCTCGTCGCGACTCGCCTTCTCGATCATCCGTATCGCGCGACGGTGCTGCGCCAGGTCGTCCACGACGAGAAATCGAACGAGGACGTTGGTGTCGAGCGCGATCACTTGCGGCGGACGGCCTTCCTGATCGCGTGCTGCATCTGTTCGACGGAAACCCCCTTGATGGGCGACCTCACCGACCCCTTCAAAGACAAGAGGTCGACCGTCTCGGGTTCGACGACGACCGAACCATCACGCGCCGTGCGAAAAGACACTCGATCGCCCGGCCGCAACCTGAGCTCGCGCCTGACCTCAATCGGGAGGGTAATCTGGCCCTTGCTGGTGATGGTCGAGCTGGGCATTCCTTACTCGCCGCGCGTTTCCTTACCTAAGCCTAGGCGCGGGCGCCAGCGCAGGCAAGCCCCGCCCGCGCGCCTCGGACACTCCGCGCGGCGCCCAGCGAGCGGCTACGCCACGACCGGGTAACCCCCGAGGCTCTCGATGCGGGTGACGACCGCTTCGACCAGGTCGTGCGGGTCGTGCGGAATGAAGAACTGGAGCGCGGAGATCTTCTCCAGGTGCCGCGCCAGGTCGGCCCCCTTCGCCGAAGACGCCAGCGCCTTCTGGGCGTTCGCGTACGAGCGGGCCTGCGCGCCCATGCAGTACGACTGCACCATCGCCACCCGCGCCGGGTCGAGCGCGCGCCGCGCCGCCGCCTGCCGGGTGCGCGAGATCATCGAGTCGAGCGCGAAGACGTCCATCACGATGTCGGCGATGGCGGCGAGAATCATCTGCCGCTTGTCGAGCTCGGGCCCGTAGGCCTCGGCCGCGACCTTGATCGCGTACACCGCCAGCCGCTTCAGGTACTCGGTGGCCAGCGTCTCTTCTGCGAGCGCGTCGGTACCCTTGGCCTTGGGCAGGCTCTTCTTCGCCAGCTCTTCGTCCAGCGCCTGGGCGAAGTCGAACAAGGGCAGCGCGCCCTTCACCGTGCGCTTCAACAGCATGCCGGTGATCAACATGCGGTTGATCTCGTTGGTGCCTTCGAAGATGCGGTTGACTCGCTGGTCGCGATAGGCCCGCTCGACCGGGTACTCCTCGATGAAGCCGTAGCCGCCGTGCATCTGCACGGACTCGTCCAAGAGGGTGCCGTACGCTTCCGACCCGAACACCTTGAGGATGGACGACTCGACCGCCAGCTCTTCGATCGCGGCGATCACCTTGGTGTCGTAGTCCTTGGCCGTCTTGTCGGCCCCCACCAAGAGGTCGTCGATGCAGCCCGAAGTCCGGTAGGTCATCGTCTCGACCGCGTAGGTCAGTTGCGCCATGCGGGCCAGTTTCTCGCGCATCAGGGGAAACTGGACGATGGGGGTGTCGAACTGCTTGCGGTCCTGCGCGTACGCCAGCGAGTTGGCGAGGTGGTGCTTCATCCCGCCGATCATCCCCGCGCCCAGCTTCAGCCGGCCGAGGTTGAGGATGTTGAAGGCGATCTTGTGGCCCTTGCCGATCTCTCCCAGCAGGTTCTCGGCGGGAATCTTCATGTCCTCGAAGATGAGCGAGCAGGTGGACGAGCCGCGGATGCCCATCTTGTGCTCTTCGGGCCCGACCGAGAGGCCGGGAGTCCCCTTCTCGACGATGAACGCCGTGAACTTCTCGCCGTCGACCTTGGCGAACACGATGAAGACGTCGGCGAAGCCGGCGTTGGTGATGAACTGCTTCGAGCCGTTCAGCACCCACTGCTTCTTGTCGGGGCTCAACACCGCGCGGGTCTTCGCGCCGAGGGCGTCCGACCCCGAACCGGTCTCGGTCAGGCCGTAGCAGGCGACCCACTCGCCGGTGGCCAGCTTGGGCAGGTAGCGCTGCTTCTGGGCGGGAGTGCCGAACCAGGTGATGGGCAGCGTGCCGATACCGGTGTGCGCGCCGAAGGTGACCGACCACGAGGCGTAGACCGACATCGCCTCGGCCACCAGCATCGAGGTCGTCTTGCCGAGCCCCAGGCCGCCGTAGGCCTCGGGGATGTCGATCATCAAGAACCCCAGCTCGCCGGCCTTGAGGAGGATGTCGCGCCACATCGCGTTGTCTTTCTTCTCGAGGTGCTCGGCCTTCGAGAGCACTTGCTCGCGCGCGAACTGCACCCCGGTCTTGAAGGTGCTCTTCTGGTCGTCGCTGAAGAGCTCGGGCGCCATCACCTTGGCCGAACCGACTTCCTTGATGAGAAAAGAGCCTCCGGTCGTCGCGTCTTTGTTGTCGGCCGCCATGCTGCCTCCGGGGTGCGCGTGGGGCGGCGAAGATATGCTCCACCGCACCGCGCCGGAAGTGATTAGATGCCGCGCCATGACGCGTGCCCTGCCCTTCGCCCTGGCGGCGCTTGCCCTGGCTGCCTGCGGCCCGACCGTCGGCGACCCGTGCACGGTACCCGCCGACTGCGGCGGCCAATTCTGCATCACCCGCGACTACGCGCCAGGCGGCTACTGCACCCGGCCGTGCACGCTGGCCGACGCGAACAGCTGCCCCGCCGGCACCTACTGCCTGCGCGACGCCATCGCCAAGGACACTCCGGGCTGCTTCCGCCTGTGCAAGAGCCAGGCGGAGTGCCGCACAGGGTACTCGTGCCGCATCGCCAGTGAAGGGTTGCAGGCGGTGTGCATCGGGCCGGCGGGCCTTTAGTCCCCGTGCAATTCCTGTCGCTCGCCTACCGCCACTTGCCGGCGTCGGGCCGGGGCGCGCCTGGCCGTGGGTACACCAGGCGCAGCTCTTCGAACACCACCTTGCCGTCGTCTCCGTAGACCGCGGTCATGGCCGAGGCCACCTTCGCCAGCTCGGTGCCGAACGACGGCACGAAGCAGACGTCGGTGGTGGTCGAGAAGCGGTCCTTGAGGCGGACGAAACCCCGACGCAGCGTCGCCACGTCGAGCTGCCCACCTCGCAGGGGCACCGTCGGTCCGTTGGGGTCCGCGCCGGGCAGCTTGCCGACGTTCGTCTGCAGCTCGAAGCCGTCCTGGCGCTGTATTACGCGCACCTTGCCCGGCTTGGCCTCGTCGAGCCACGCCTGGAACGCCTTCTCGTCGAACAGGCCGACCTTGAAGGCGACCTTCCCCTCGGGGTGGGCCAGCCAGACTTCGGCGCCCGCGTGGTCGAGGGCCGCCAAGAGCTCGACCTCCTGGGCCAGGTACACGTCGGCCTCGGGGACGAGGAGCACCACCGTGCCCTCTTTCACGCCGGCCAGGTCGGGCTTGGCCGTGCCGTCGAGCCGCAGTCGCCGCGCGGCGCGGGGGACCTCGGGGCCGAAGACCGGCGCCGGCGTCAACCGGTAGGCGGCCTCGCGGTCCTCGCCGCCGTCGCCGGCGCCGGCAGGGCCGGTCAGCGCGGGCAGGGGCTGGGGCGCGAGCGCCTTCAGCGGTTCGGTGTTCTTCGAGGTGCAGCCGGCGGCGAGCGCGCACAGCGCGACCAGTGCGGCGGAAAGACCCATTCGGACTCTCACGGCGAGCCCTCCTGGGCCGGAAACGCCTGGTCGCGGCAGGACGACGACGCCAGCCCCTGGGCCACGGCGTCGTCCGCCGCCGTCCGGGCGTCCTTGAACAGCACCATTCCGTCGAAGCGGGCCGGGACGTTCGAGTGGCCGACGTCGTGAATGTAGACGCGCAACACCCGCTCGGGCTGCTCGCGGCGAATCTCGGCGTACACCTCGGGGTCGTGCTCGCCCGAGTCACCCACCAGCACCACCCGCCCCGGCAGCGACCCGATGAGCTTCCGGATGACGGGCTGCTTGTAGTTCCTCAAGGTGCCGACGCCCAGGTCCCGCAGATAGAGCCCGAAGAACGGGAAGCCGTTCACCGAGAGGAAGCTCGCCACCCGCGAAACGTATTGGACCGGCGAACCCGACACGAGGGCGAACCCCGGAGGCGCGGCCTTGTCGTTCCGAAGGCATCGGTAGAAGGCGGCCATGCCCGGCACCACCGGCTGGGTGCGGGAGTCCTCGAGCAGCGCGGCCGAGAACAGGCTCTTCGGATCATTCACGTTCGTCACGGCCAGGGTGTCGTCGAGGTCCGAGACGACGAAGAACGGCGCCTTCGGCGAGACGACCTCGACCTTCGCGGCCCCGGCGCCGCCCGCCACCCGCGCCTGGGCGTCGTACAGCCCAGGGGCGAAGGGCTTCGAGGGCGGCGCGCTGAAGGTCACTTCGAAGGCGCCCCCCTCGCCCGAGGTCGCGGTCTGCACCGCGCCGTCGAAGGCGACCGTCACCTCGGCGCCTTCCCACTCTGGAGCCGTCAACCGGCGCAGGTTGCGCGACAGGGCTGAGCTGCCTTGCGAAGCGGCCTCGGCCTGCACCCTGCCTGAGACCACCACCCGCTCGCCCTGGCCGAGCGCGGGAAACAGGAGCACCGTCGGGGCGGCGAGCGCCAGGCGGGGCGTCAACGCCATGAGAGCAAGCCAGGGGCTCGGGCGCATGTTCGGGGGCGTCCTCCGGAGGGCATGGTACCCTCGCGGCTCACTTTCTAATCCATCCGTGGAGCTGGTGAGTGCCTCAGTCGGACAGCCACTTCGGAAAATACGAGCTGCTCGAACGTATTGCCGCCGGTGGCATGGCCGAGATCTACCGCGCCCGCTTCACCGCGGCCGCCGGCATCACCAAGGACGTCGTCATCAAGAAGATTCTGCCCCACTACGCGGGCAGCAAGGCCTTCATCTCGATGTTCATCAACGAGGCGAAGATCGCCGTCCGGTTGTCGCACGGAAACATCGCCCAGGTGTTCGACTTCGGCGAGATCGACGGCGAGTACTTCCTGGCGATGGAGTACGTGCACGGCCAGCCGCTGTCCAAGCTGATGAAGCGCGCCAAGACGCTCGAGCTGCCGGGCATGCCCGTCTCGTTCGCCGCGCTGGTCGGCCTCGAGTTGTGCAAGGGGCTGCATTACGCGCACACCCGGCTCGACGACGAGGGCAAGCCCCTCAACATCATCCACCGCGACGTCTCGCCCCAGAACGTCATCATCAGCTACGAGGGGCAGGTCAAGATCGTCGACTTCGGCATCGCCAAGGCGCGAACCGCGACCGAGTCCGAGACGGCCACCGGCGCGGTCAAGGGCAAGTACGTCTACTTCGCCCCCGAGCAGGCGCGCGGCAAAGAGCTGGACTCGCGCATCGACATCTTCGCGGCGGGCACGGTGCTGTTCGAGCTTCTGACCGGGCGGCTGCCGTTCGAAGGGAAGATGGTCGAAGTCCTGACCAAGATCGCCAACGGCGACGTCCCGCCCATCCGGTCGGTGAACCCCGAGATTCCGGCCGAGCTCGAGAAGATTCTGCTAACCGCCATGGCAGTCGAGGCAAAGGACCGGTACCAGACCGCCGAGGCGTTTCAGACGGCGCTGTCCACCTTCCTCTACACGAGCGCGCCTTCGTTCTCGGCCGGCTCGCTGTCCCACCTGATGCAGTACCTCTTCGAGCCCGAGCTGGTCGCCGAGGGGCGGCCCGTGCAGCTACCGCGCGAATTCCTCGAGCAGGTGGGGCGCTGGCGAAAGCTGCCGCCGCCGACCGACACGATGTCGATGCCGCGGCTGACTTTGACCGAAGAGAACCCGCTGCCGGGGGGCCCCGAGTCCACCCGCACCGAGCAAGCGCAGGTCAGCAAGGTCAAGCACCGGCTGGGCTTCTGGGCGGCCGTCGCGCTGCTCGTCGCCACCGGGCTGACTGCGGTGACGGTGGTCGCGGTGCGCCGGCTGGGCACCTTCTCGGTGCGGCTCGAGTCGTCGCCGTCCGGCGCGACCGTGACGCTCGATGGCCAGGTTTCCGGCAACGTCACGCCCCAATTGATCTCGAACCTGGCGGCGACCCGGCCCCATCGCCTCGCCATCTCGGCGCCAGGAATGAAGCCGTGGGCGCGCGAGCTCTCGGCCGAGCGCGGCACCGTGGTGCCAGTCTTCGCCCAGCTCGAGCCCGAGGCGCCTCCACCCGAACCGCCCCCGCCACCGGTCGCGTCACCCGCCCCGAAGCCGGCGGACGAGGTCCCGATGGGCGCCGAGTTTCCGGCGAGGGCGATTCGCCTCGACCCGAAGAAGCACCTGCTCATCGTCCCACCGACCGCCGCGGCGCACGCCGCCCTCGACGCGGCGAAGGTGTACCGCGTCTGGACGGAAGGCCGGCTGACCTCGGGCAAGGCGAAGGACCGCGCCCTGACTGATCAGGCGCTCTTCTTCCTCGACGGGCCGGTCGCCGCCGGCGACTCGTTCGGCGTCGTCGGCCCCAAGCCCCGCCTGGTGAAGGACGGCTCGGCCCTCTACGCCTTCCGGCTGGACGCCTCGGCCTCGGACTTCAAGGGCGCCGTGAAGGTCCGCGTGCAGGAACGCGGCGCCGCGACCGGCACTTCCCTGAAGGTCGACCCGCGCGAGGCCGTCGCGCTCGACGCCGCCCAGCGCTTCACCCTGTCGAACCTCGACTCGTCGAAGACCTACGAATTCCAGCTCGCCGACGGTGACGACCCGGCCCGCACCCGGTCCGGCCCTTCGGGCCAGGTGGGCAGGGCCGTCTGCGTGCTCAGCGCCGGTTCGACCGTGCTCGACGGGAAGCGGTGGGTGCGCGAGGCCCAGCGGGTGTTCGAGGTTGGCAAACCCTATCGGGTGCGGGGCGCGCTCTGGGCGTACTTCACGTTCCTGGACGCCGCGGCCGACGACAACGGCGGTGCGCTCGACCTGCGCGTGGCCGAGGTGCCCGGGCTCGGGCCCGCGGCTCAAAGCCCCCGCCTGCGGCGCTGATCCGACCTGTCGCGGCGCGTAACCGGTTGTAGCCGAAAAATTGATCTGCGTCTCCACGCTCCTACCATGTGGTGAAACGTGAGCGGCGCGAGCGCGCGGGAGACGACATGAAGAAGCTGATCTCGATGGCGGCAGCGGTGGTCCTGATCGCGGTGGCGGTGTCGTACTCGACGCAGGTGCTGGCCCAAGCCGAACCCGACGTCACTGACGCCCAGGTCAACGCCCGGATCGACGCCCGCCTGCACCAGGTGCTCGCCGGGATGATCCTCGAGCGGGCGACTCGCGCTTCCGCCTCCCGCTGAACGCCTCGCCGGTTCCGGCGCTAAAGCCGTGGCGCGGCGCGGGGAGTGTGCTATCCGTCCGCCGCGAAATGGCCGACTCCTCACCGCAATTGTCGCTCGCGGTCGGTGACCGCGTCGTCTACCCGAACCAGGGCGTCTGCCGCGTCTCCGGCGTCGAGACGAAGGAGGTCGCCGGGCAGCGGCTGACCTTCGTCACCATGAAGCGCGAGGAAGATGGCGCGCTGGTGATGGTGCCCCAGACCAAGGTGCAGACCATCGGGCTCAGGAAGGTCGCCACCGCCGACGAGGTGGCGAAAATCTTCGCCTTCCTGAAATCGGACAGTGACAAGGCCAACCTCGACTGGAAGCGCCGGCGCGACGCCAACTCAGGGAGGATGGCGCAGGGCGGGCTCCTGGGCATGGCCGAGGTGGTGAAGGGGCTGCAGGTGCTGTCCGAGCTGCGACCGCTCCCAACGAAGGAACGCGAGCTGTACGACAACGCCCGGCACCTGCTGGTCGCCGAGGTCAGCGTCGCGATGGGAATCTCGGAGTGCGACGCCGAAGACTCGGTCGACGTCATCCTCTTCCCCGTCGGCAAGGAACGGCCGAAGCGCACCGCGGAAGAGTTCAAAGCCGCCAGTGAAGAGTCGGACGACGGGCTGGGGCTGGATGAGGACCTCGACCTCGACGCTCCCGGGCTCGACCTGCCCGCGGAAGAGGACGCCGCGGCCGAAGCGCCCGCCGAGGAAGAGGAAGCGCCCGCCAAGGCCACCAAGTCGATCGCGGTGAAGCGGGTCGTCCTCACGGACGACGACGAGACCCAGCCCACGGGCTCGGCGCTCTTGCCGGCCGACCTCGTCCCGGCCAGGACCAAGCGGGGGCGGCCGCCCATGTCCGCGGCGGCGGCAGCGGCGCCGGTTCCACCCGCGGAGGTCAAGGCGGCGGCCCGGACCGCTCGTCCCGGCGTTCCGCGTCCGGCACCCGCGGTCGAGACCAAGGTCGCGGCCCGCGCCGGCCGCCCTTCCGCGACGTCGCCCGCAGCTTTGGCCGCCAAGCCGGCGGCCCGGCACGCCGCGGCCTCGCCGTCGGCTCCTGTCTCCGCCAGGCCGCTGGCCCGCGCCGCCACGGAGCCCTCGCGACGCTCTCCGCCCAAGGCCAAGGCAAAGGCTCCACCCAAGGCCAAGCCGGCGCCCAAGGCCAAGGCGAAGCCGGCCAAGAAGTCGAAATAGCCCCTCGCCAGGAAGGCCCCTCACGTGATCCGCGTCGTCACGCTCGACCCCCACGACGAAAAGCACCTCGCCAAGCTGTGCCAGACCCTGTTCGCGGCCTTCGGCGTCGGCTGCGAGCACTCGGGCCACGTGGCCGTCCCCCAGGGCACGTCCGAACCGTACGACGCGGGAAAGCTGCTCGAAGAGGTCGCGGGCGTTCGCGCCTACGCCGACGACAAGGTGCTGTACCTCACCTCGAAGAAGCTGAAGGACCGCGCGCTGGCCCCCGGCTCGGCGCCGACCTCGGGCTACGCCCGGTACGGCAGAGACCGCGCCCTGGTCACCACCTTCGGCATCAAGGACCTCGAGGTGGGGCTGCGCACGGTGGCCCGCCAGGCCCTGCACCAGCTCGGCCACGTCTGGGAATTGCACCACTGCCTCGACCCGCGCTGCGCGATGTACCCGCCCTGGACGCCGTCCTTCCCGCAGGGTGAGGCCCTCTTCTGTACGTTCTGCCGCGAGAAGAGCGAGCAGAAGATTCGCCTTGCCAAGTCCTGAGGCCAGCGCGGGGACTCCGGCCGCCCGGATTTTGTCGCGCCTCGGCTGGGTCGAGCTCGGGACGCTCGTCCTGGCGGCGCTCTTCGCCCTCGCCTTCCACGCCCGGCTGCCGGGCCGCCTGGTCGACGCCGCCGACTACCAGCGCCTGGCCGAGGTGCTTGCCGCCGAGCGCGCCCCCGGCGACACCGTGCTGCTCTTTCCCTGGTGGACCGAGCGCGCGCGCCTGTACGTCCCCGACGGGCTTCCGGTCGTCGGCTACATGGTTTCCGACGGAGACCCGCTTACCCCCTACCCGCGCGTCTGGGTGATCGGCCAGCCGGCGCTCCCGGGCTCGGACTCGGCGGCCTTCGACAAGGCGTTCCTGCCGGGCCGGAGCCCGCTCGGCCCGACGCGGCGCTTCGGTAACCTGACGCTGACGCCGTATCGGAACGACCGGTACCGGCCGACGTTGTTCTCGGCGGCCGACGCCTACGCCTCGGCGCGGGTCTACGTCGAAGAACCCGACGGCCGGCGGCACGACTGCCCGTTCGACGGTCGCGAGCACCGCTGCTCGGGCAACCGCGCGCTGCACGTCGGCCCCGAGTGGCACGAGCTGAGATACGTGCCCCGGCGCTGCCTCTGGCTGCACCCTCCGGGCGGCCCTTCGCGCCTGGTGGCCGAATTCGGCCAACTGCCCCAGGGCAGCCGGCTTGCGCTCGAGGGAGGCATCATCTGGGAACACGCTTCCCGCCACGACGCGGCAATGACTGCCGCCCACCTCGGGGTGGACGACGCGGCCACAGGCCGGCGGCTGCTCGAGCTGACGGTTCCGCCCGGGCTCGAGGGCCTTCAAAAGGCCGAGGCGACGGCCCCGTCGCTCCCTTCGCCCCTGTCGGTGAAGCTGTGGGCTCAGAGCGACAACGCCGAGGCCCGCGAGACCTGCGTCGACCTGTTCGCAGAGGGCCCGTCGGCCGCGGAGGGGCCTTGAGCGACGCCCTGCCTGGCGCGGGCGCCGCGACGCCACTCGTGGACCTGGCCGCGCGGCGCGAAGATCGGCTGATCGCGTTGGGCCTGTTCGCCGCCAGCTTCGTGGCGATCTTCGCCACCCAGGCCGCGGTGGGCTTCACGCGCGACGAGAGCGTCTACTTCGCCGCCGCCGAGTCGTACGCGAGCTGGTTCAGGCTGCTCTTCTCGCACCCGGCCGCCGCCTTCAACGACGCGGCCATCGTCGGCGCGTTCGACATCAACCACGAGCACCCGGTGCTCACCAAGAGCCTGTTCGGCCTGTCCTTCCTGCTTTTCCACGAGGGGCTGGGGTGGCTGAAGCCCGCGGCGGCATTCCGCGTTCCGGCCTTCGCGTTCGCCGCGCTCATCCCCGCGCTGGTGTACCTGTTCGGCCGAGAGCTGTACGGGCGGAAGGCGGGCCTGTTCGCGGCGCTGTCCTTCTTCCTCCTGCCCCGCCAGTTCTTCCACGCGCACCTGGCCTGCTTCGACGTGCCGGTGGCGACGATGTGGCTCTTCACCGTCTACGCCTTCTGGAAGGCGCAGCGCCAGCGCGGCTGGTGGCTCGCCTCTGGCGTCGTCTTCGGGCTGACCCTGGCCACCAAGCACAACGGCCTGTTTCTGCCCTTCGTGCTCGGGCCGTTCGCGCTCTGGCGCGGCTTCTCGGAAACGCGAGGCAACACCGCGGCGCGCGCGCTCACTTGGCAACTGGTCGGCGCGTTCACCGGCGCAACCGTGCTTTACGGGCTCCTGTACGTCATCCTGGGCGCGACGCCGTTCCAGGACAGATTCCTGCTGCTCAGCCCGCACGTGGCGTTGTTTGTCGCGCTGGCCGGGACGAGCGCCTGGTTGCTGGCGCGCTTGTCCACAGAGAGCCCGGGCGCCTTCCGCGCGATGGCGCCCATCGGAGCGATGGCGGTGCTCGGCCCGGTGCTGTTCTACGCGCTCTGGCCGTACCTCTGGCACCACCCGGTCGATCGCACGGCCTGGTACCTCGCCTACCACGCCTTGCATACCCAGTACGCCTGGCTGTACCTGGGCCGGCTGTTGCGCGAGCCACCCTTCCCTCTCCAATACGTCGTC
>JAHFDQ010000024.1:11607-23296 GCA_023248915.1 Archangiaceae bacterium
CCACCAGCCTCTTCGTTCCCATGGTGGCGGGCTGGCTGTCGGTCGCGGGGCGCGGCGCGCTGTCCGTCTCTGCGAAGGCTCGCGCCTGGGTTCGTGCCGTCAGCTTCGACGAGTGGCTCGTGTTCGTGAACTCCGTCGCGGCCGTCGCGGTGATCAGCGCTCCAAGCGTGCCGCACTTCGGCGGCGTCAAGCACTGGTTCCCCTCGATGCCGTTCCTCGCCCTGCTCGCGGGCCAGTCGGCGGCGCGGGCGTCGGACGGGCTCCTCGCGCTCGCCCGCCGCTATCGCCCGAACCTCGGCGAGTGGGCGGCGGCCGGCCCGCTGTTCGGGCTGCTGTTCCTGCCCGCGTTCGTCGCCACCCAACGGGCCTACCCGTTCGGCACCAGCTACTACTCCGAGCTCGCGGGCGGCCTGCCGGGCGCGGCCAGCCTGGGCATGCAGCGGCAGTTCTGGTCGAACAACGTCACCGGCGTCCTCGACTGGCTGAACCAGCACGCCCCGCGCGGAGCCCGGGTCTGGCTGCACGAGGTGAACGGCTACTCGTTTCGCGACTACCAGCGCAACGGCATGCTGCGCGCCGACCTGGCGCCCGCCGGCGGCCCCTTCGACGCGCACCTCGCCGTCTACCAGTACCACCAGGAGTTCAGAGAGCACGAGCTGAACGTCTGGCAGGCCTTCGGCACCCAGAAGCCGGTCGCCGGCCTGTACCTCGACGAGACACCGCAGATCGTGGTGTACCAGCGGCCGTGACGCGGGCAACCCTGACGCAGGCGGGAATCGCCCTGACCGCGGCGCTTTGCCTTTCGACCGCGTGCCGCGACTCGAGCGTCAAGGGCAAGGGCTGCCAGAAAGACTCCGACTGCGGCGAGCTCGCAGCGGCTTACCGGTGCGAACCGCAGACCGGCGCCTGCTTCTGCCGGACGAACGACGCCTGCCTGCCGCGCGAGTTCTGCAACACCGCCGGCTTCTGCCAGGACCGGTCGGGCTGTGAAAAGAGCTCGGACTGCCTCGACCCCGGCCTGTTCTGCGACACTGCCTCGGGCAGCTGCCTGTCCAAGGGCCGCTGCACCGCCGACCTGCACTGCCCGCTCGGGCAGGTGTGCGACCTGGCCCGTTCGTCCTGCGTGGACGGCTGCCACACTAACGGCGACTGCGGCGGCGCTTCCTGCCGGTGCGGCGACCAACCCTGCGCCTGTGCCGGCCTGTCCCCCGCCGAGGTCTCGGCCTGCCCGCTGGGCACCTGCGACCCCGGCTTCTGCGCCGACGACTCGTACTGCGCCTTCGGCGAGCAGTGCGGGGTGCGACCCGACGCGGGCACCCTGCCCCAGTGTTACAGCGACTTCGACCCGGTGCACCGCCCTTACTGCGCCAACTGTACCTTCGGCGGAGGCGTCGAAATCTGCGGCAGCGGGCCGAACTACTGCATCATCGACACCCAGCACCCGGGCAACTACTTCTGCGGCGCCGACTGCTCGTCGGGCCAGTCCTGCCCGCGCGGCTACAAGTGTTCGGACATCATCGTCGTCTACACCCGCTGGAAGTGCACCGCCGCCAACCCCGCCTGCCCGCCCGACCCTTCCCTGCCTTGCGCGAGCGACGCCGACTGCAAGCGCGGAGGCAACTGCGTCAAACCGGCGGGCCAGGCCACGGGCACCTGCGCCGGGAAGTGCCGCATTCGAGAGGGCGCGTCGGAAGGCTTCTGCAGTTGCCAGGTCGACCCCGACTGCGCCCAGGAAACGTGCAGCGCCGGCGAGTGTTCCATCTCGCGAAAGCCCTGCGTCACCGAGCAGGACTGCCGCGCCATCCACTGCGTCGATTTCAACAATGCCGGTGGTTGTCTCATCGGCCAGAACTGCACCCCCGGCAACGGGCTGACGTGCCTCGAGGTGCAGTAGGCCTTCAGAACGAGTCGCGCAGGGCGCCCAACAGGTCTGCCTTGCTGCACTTGCGCGGGCTGGGCTGCTGCCAGCCTTCGGCCAGGGCCTCGTCGGCCACGGGCCCCAGGTCGTCCTCGGCGACCTCCAGCTCGCCGAGCCGCTTGGGCACGGGCAACGCCGCGACCAGGCGGCGAATCCGTTCGATGGCGTTGCCGGCGAGCACCTCTTGCCGCGAGAGCGAGTTGTCGCCGAGCGCCACCGCGACCCGGGCCAGTCGGGCGGTGGTGGCCCCCCGGTTGAGCTCGAGCACCGAGGTCAGCACCACTCCAGCGAACAGCCCGTGCGGCGCCTTCGAGCGGGAAGCCAAAGCGTGCGCCAGCGCCCGGCAGGCGCCGAGCCCCTTCTCGGCGGCCATGCCCGCTTCGAGCGAGGCGACCAAGAGGTCCGAGAGCGCCGAAACGTCCCTCGGCCGCAGCACCGAGACAGGGAGCGACCGCGCCACCCGGCCCACGCCGTCGATGGCCAGCGCGTCGGCCAGGGGGTGGAAGCCACCGGACAGGTAGGCCTCGACGCACGAGGCAAAGGCTTCGAGGCCCGCGACCGCGAGCTGTTCGGCGGTGAGGCCGAGGCACAGGTCGGCATCGCAGACCGCCAACCGGGGCAACAGATGAGCATTCGACACCCGCAGGCGCCGGCCGCTCTCGAGGGAGGCGACCGCGGTGCCGTTCACTTCCGTCCCCGCCCCTGGCGCGGTCGGCACCGCCACCACCGGCGGCGCCGAGGACAGGTCGATTCCGTCGGCCGCCTTGAATCGTTCGAGCGGACCGGGGCTCGCCGCCAGCGCCGCCACCCACTTCGCAGCGTCGAGGGCCGCACCCCCGCCCACCCCGACCACCCTGCCGAAGCCTCCGGCGCGAAACCGCTCGGCCCCCTTCGAGAGCGCCTTCTCGTGCAGGCTCGCCTCGGCCCACGTCTCGCACCCGACGCCCGCCCGGCCGAGCTCTTCCGCTACCCTCGCGGCGAGACCCGCCTTCGCCACGCCCGGGTCTGTCACCACCAGCGCCCGGCCGGAACCCAGGGCGCCCACCGCCGCGCTCAGCCTCCGCAGCGCCCCGGGGCCGAAGAAGATCTTCGTCGGGAACGTCATCTCGGCCACGCGCGCTTCAGGGGGCAGGTCGGCTGGCGTCAATTTCATTCCTCCGCGGGCAGCTTGGTCCAGATTGTCTTCGTCTCGAGGAAGCCGTCGAGCGCGTGGTGCGACAGGTCGCGCCCCCAGCCCGATTCCTTGAAGCCGCCGAACGGGGCCGCGTCGTCGAACTGGTTGAAGCAGTTGATCCAGACGACGCCGCTCTTCACCTTGCGCGCCAGGGCGTGCGCCTTCGCGGTGTCGCGGGTCCACAGCGAGGCGGCGAGGCCGTAGGGCGTGCCGTTGGCGATGGACAGCGCCTCGGCGTCGGAGCTGAAGCGCAGGCAGGCGAGCACCGGGCCGAAGATCTCTTCCTGCGCGATCTTCATCGAGGGCTTCACCTCGGCGAAGACCGTCGGCCGGACGAAGGCCCCCTTCGCCTTCGCCCCTTCCGCGTCGCGTTCGCCGCCGGCGAGCAATTTCGCGCCCTGCTCTCGCCCGCTGGCGACGTAGCCGAGCACGGTGTTCATCTGCGCCAGGCTCACCTGCGAACCCATCTCGGTCTTCGGGTCGAGCGGGTCGCCCACCACCATCGCCTTGGCCCTCGCGACCAGACGGCCCACGAATTCGTCGTACGCCTTCTCGTGCACCAGCACCCGCGAGCCCGCGTTGCACACCTCGCCCTTGTTCCCGAAGATGCCCCAGAAGCAGGCCTCGACTGCCGCGTCGAGGTCGGCGTCGGCGAAGACGATCTGCGGGCTCTTGCCCCCCAGCTCGAGCGTCAGCTTCTTCAGGTTGGTGTCTGCCGACGCGTGCACCAGGCGCCGGGCCGTCCGCGTCGACCCGGTGAAGCTGATCTTCGCCACGTCGGGGTGGCGGGCCAGCGCCTCGCCGGCGGGGGCTCCGTAGCCCGGCACGACGTTGAGCACGCCCTCGGGCAGCCCCGCCTCGCGCGCCAGCTCGGCCAACTTCAGGGCGGTCAGCGGCGTCAGCTCGGAAGGCTTCAGCACCACCGTGCACCCGGCGACGAGCGCCGGCCCCAGCTTCCAGGCCGTCAGCGACAAGGGGAAGTTCCACGGGACGATGGCTCCCACCACGCCGATGGGCTCGCGCACGACGTAGGTGTGGAAGGGCCCGCCGACGGGCAGCACCTCGCCCAGAATCTTGTTGGCCCACTCCGAGTAGTAGGCCAGCGTCGCCGAGGCCGGGCCGACGTCGGCGCGCAGCGCGTCCTTGAACGTCTTGCCGTTGTTCATCGACTCGAGCAGGGCAAGTTCTTCCCGGCGCTGCCACACCAGATCGGCCAGCTTGCGCAGGGTGCGGCCTCGCGCGGTGGGGTTCAGCTTCGGCCAGGGGCCTTTGTCGAACGCCTTCTTGGCGGCTTGGACCGCCGCGTCGACGTCGGAAGGCCCCGCCGCGGGGGCGTCGCAGATCTTCTCGCCCGTCGCCGGGTTCACCACGGGGAGCGACCCGCCCTCGACGGGCCCGACGAACTTGCCGTCGATGAAGAGCTGTAGTGGCGGCAGCTTCGGAGTCAGAGTGCGGGGATCGACCATCGCCATCGGCATCACCTCAAAGAATGGAAAGTGGCTCGCCGCGATGTAGGTCTGCGGCGTCGGACTCTAAGCACCAGGCCCCGACTCGGCAACACTCGTTGCGGTGGCTGTAGGTGACCCCCCGACAGGGTCTCCTCTGCCTCAGCGGGGGCCGGCGAATCGGCCTCGGGGGCCTTTGGTCGAGTGCGGGGCGGCCGGCTACAATGTGAATGAGGCTCGCGGCCAAGCCGTTGGGTGAAGGCGATGAACCCGTTGGTGTTGCAGTATCGAAGGCTGAAACGACAGATCTCTGATCTGCGCGGCTACTTCGACTTCGACCGCCGGGGCAATGACATCGTCCGGCGCACCGACTTCTCGCACTGTCCGCGGCCGGTCTTGCTGCTCTACGGCTTCTTCTCGACGCGGCGCACCTTCGAAGTGCTCGAGCGCCGGCTGCGCCGTGACTCGTACTGCGTCTGGTCGATCAACTTGGGCGGCCTGTTCGACGCCTTCAACACCCATGGCATCGACGAGAGCGCCGAGAAGGTGCGCGAGAAGGTCGAAAGGCTCTACGCGCGCTACCCCGACATGGGGCCGCTGTCCATCATCGGCCACTCGAAGGGCGGGCTGATCGGCCGCTACTACATCAAGCGGCTCGGCGGGGACCGCCGCGTGAAGAGCCTCATCACCCTCGGCACGCCGCACAACGGGTCGTCGACCGCGTACCTGGGAGTGCTGACCGCGGGAATCCTGTCGAAGAGCGTCTGGCAGATGACGCCGATGTCGCCCTTCATCCGTCGCCTGAAGATCGGCGCCTTCCCGCGCAGCGTGCGCTTCGTGTCGATGTACTCGAAGCAGGACAAGGCCAGCCCGTTCCCCTGTTGCATTCTCGAGGACAACGGCACGAACAACCTGTTCAACGTCGAGCTGCAGGGAGTCGCCCACCGCGACTTCCTGCTCAAGCGCTCGGTGTACGAAGTCATCCGGCGCGAGCTGGCCTTGGGGTACGGCGACCCGGTGCCCGACCTACGCATCGCTCCGAATCGGCTCTTGAACCCGGTACCCTAGGGGCGCCATGCCCTCTCGCTGGGACCGCCTCCTCGAAACGAAGCCCGTTCCGGTCATCGAACACCTCGTGTCCGAGGTGGCGAAGTTGGTCGCAGCCGACCTCGTCGGGTGGCCTCCCTCGATTGGGGAAATTGAGCCGGCGGCCTCGCAGCAGCTCGAAGCGGTGCTCGCGCCAGGCAAGCCGCGCCCGGCCAGCGGCGTCTTCACCGAGTCGTTCCGCCTCGCGCGCTGGGAACTCGAGCGCGAGACGGCCGCCTACGACGACTACATGCGAAACCGCCGGTGGCTCCAGCACGGGCTGGCGCCCGAGGACAAGCCGGCCCTGCTCTTCCTCTGCCGGTGGTTGGTCGAGCAGATGCTGGCGCTCGGCGAGAGCACCGAGGGGCGGGTGAACCGGCCCCGAATGCTCGACTGCCTCGAGCGAATCGAACGCCACCTGGTCGAGACCCGCGCATGATTCTCTCGGAAATCAGAACTTCGGGCGTACCGGCCGTTCTCGCCAGCGTGGTCGCCGGACGCCAGCGCACCGGGCACCACTGTTCCAACGGGTGCGCCGTCGATAGCTCCCAGGGCCCTGCTCGCACGGCGCATTCAGGACGACGCCAAGCGGCCGCAGATCAAAAGAAGGAGGACAGGTCGGCAGTGTCCAGACTTTCGCCGCCAAGGGCCACACCTACTACGTCGTCGACGAGGACACTCATTCTGCTCGCGTGGGCGCTTCAATGCCGGCCGTACGACGCCAGGGTGGCACCAGCCGTCCTCGCGCCTTTGCTCAGTGCCCTGCCAGACAGGTGCCTCCACCGGTCCACGCCGTCACCGTTCCCGGGCCTTTGTTCGCCACCGCGAGGTCGAGCACCCCATCGGCGTTGAAGTCACCCAGCGCGACACCCCAGGGGTTGGTGGCCGCAGCGTAATTGGTCGGCGCGGCGAAGGTACCGTTCCCCTGACCGCCGCTGCCGTTGCCGGGAAGGATGCTGAGGTTGGCCGAGCCGTAGTTCACCACCGCCAGGTCGAGGATTCCGTCGACGTTGAAGTCGCCCGGAGCGATACCGAACGAGTTGGTGCCCGCCGCGTAGTCGACCTTGACGGCGAACGTCCCGTTCCCCAGTCCGCCGCTGCCGTTGCCCAGGAAGACGCTGATGTTCGTGCCGCTGTTGGACGCCACCGCGAGGTCCAGGATGTTGTCCTTGTTGAAGTCGCCGGCGGTGATGAACCAGGGGTTCGCGTTGGTGCCATAGGTGACGCCGGCCGCGAAGGTGCCGTTTCCGCGGCCGTTGGCGCCGTTGCCCATCAGAACACTGACGTTGGTCGCGGTGTAGCCGACGACCGCCAGGTCGGTGATGCCGTCGGCGTTGTAATCGCCCGCCACCAGAGACCAGGAACTGGCGCTCGTGGGGTAGGTCACCTGAGCGGCGAAGGTGCCATCGCCTCTACCGTTGGTGCCACTGCCGAGGAAGATACCGACATTGTTCGACGAGTTGTTCGCGACCGCGAGGTCGAGAATCCCGTCGGCGTTGAAGTCCCCGGTGACGACCGAGCGGGGCTGGCCGGACGCCGCGTAGTCGACCTTGGCGGCAAAGGTCCCGTTCCCCCGGCCATTGCTGCCATTGCCGATGTGGACGCTCACGGTGACCGAGCCGTAGTTCGTCACCGCCAGGTCGAGAATCCCGTCCGCGTTGAAGTCGCCCGCGGCGAGGGTGAACGGGTTGGTGCCGGTGGCGTAGTCCACCTTCGCGGCGAAGGTTCCGTTCCCCTTGCCGTTGGTGCCGTTGCCCAGCAACACACTGAGCGCGGTGGACAGGTCATTGACGGTGGCCAGGTCCTGAACGCCGTCGGCATTGAAGTCGCCCGCCACCAGCCAGCGCGTGCCCGTGTCTACCGTGTAGCTCGCGGTCGAGGCGAACGTCCTGTCGCCCTGGCTGCCGCTGCCGCTGCCCATGAGGATGCTGACGGCGTTGGCGGTGCCGTCGGCGACCGCGGCGTCCTCGATTCCGTCCCGGTCGAAGTCGCCGAGGATGATCGAGGAAGGCCCGGCCCCGGTGGCGAAGTCGACGCTGGCTGCGAAGGCGCCGTTCCCCCGGCCGCCGCTGCCGTTGCCGAGGAGCACGCTGAGGGAGCCGGCCCCGCTGTTCGCCGACGCCAGATCGAGGATGCCGTCCCGGTTGAAGTCGCCGACCGCGACCGACGCCGGCCCCGACCCCGCGGCGTAGTCGACCTTGGCCGCGAAGGTGCCGTTGCCGCGGCCGCCGCTGCCGTTGCCGAGGAAAACGCTGAGGGTGTTGGCGGTGAAGTTGGCCACCGCCAGGTCCACGATCCCGTCCTTGGTGAAGTCTCCGGTGACGATGGCCTGGGGGCCGGTCCCGGTGGCGTAGTCGACCTTGGCGGCGAAGGTGCCATTGCCGACGCCCCCGCTGCCGTTGCCCAGGAGCACGCTGACCGAGCTCGCGGTGAAGTTGGCGACCACCAGGTCGGCAATTTCGTCCCGGTTGAAGTCTCCCGTGGCGATGGCCTGGGGCCCGGTCCCGGCAGTGTAGTCGACCTTGGCGGCGAACGTCCCGTTCCCGCGACCGCCGCTGCCGTTGCCGAGGAGAATACTGACCGTGCTCGCGGTGAAGTCGGCCACCGCCAGGTCCACAATCCCGTCCTGGTTGTAGTCGCCAGTCGCGATGGCGTACGGCCCGCCGCCGGTCGTGTAGTCGACCCTGGCGGCGAACGTGCCGTTCCCTTTCCCGTTGCTGCCGTTGCCCAGAAGAATACTGACCGAAGCCGCGCCGTTGTTGGCGACCGCCAAGTCGAGAATCCCGTCCCGGTTGAAGTCTCCGAGGGCGAGGTACCTGGGGGTGGTCCCGGTGGAGTAGTCCACCTTCGCCGCGAAGGTCCCATTCCCCCGGCCGTTGCTGCCGTTGCCGAGAAGGATGCTGACGGTATTGGCGGTGCGATTCGTGACCGCCAGGTCCAGAATCCCGTCGGCGTTGAAGTCGGACGTGACGACGCGCGAGGGCGCGGTGCCGGTGGCGAAGTCGGTCTTCGCCGCGAAGGTGCCCTGGCCGAGGCAACAGCCACAGGCCGAGGCGATGGTTTCTCCTTGAGTCGCGCTCGTCCAACCCGCCACCGCCGCCGTCACGGTAACTCCCCCGGTGCTGGTGGACTTGAAGAAGAAGCTGGCGGTGCTCGACCCGGCCGCCAGCGTCGCTGTGGTGACGACGGTGGTGCAGGCCGCGTCGGAATAGAAGGTGAAGCCAGCCGCGGGCACCGCGGTGAGGTTGAAGGTGGTCGCGCTCCCGGGCGCTGAAGGGTTGCCGTAGCTGTCGCGCGACTGCACCGTGGCGATGGCCGAACATGCCCCCGCTCCGAGCGTCTGCGCCACCGTGGTGAAGGCCAACACAGTCGGCGCCAGGGGCGAGAGGGTCTCGTTCTGGTTGGCAGACGTCAGGCCCGCCGACGAGCCGGTGATGGCGACGGTGCCGGCGGCTGTGCCCCTGAAGTAGAAGCTCGCCGTCGAGGCGCCCGCGGCGATGGCGCGGCTCGCCGCCACCGTCGTGCACACGGCGTCAGAGTAGAAGGTGAAGCCTGTGGCGGGCGCGGCGGCGAGCGCCACGGTGATTGCACCGGGGGTAGTCGGGTTTCCGTACGTGTCTTGCCGCTGAACCGTCGCCACCGCCGAGCACGCGCCGGCGTTGAGCGACTGCGGGGGGCTGGTGAAGACCAGCGCGGTCGCCAACGCTGGGTTGACGGTTTCTCCTTGCGTCGCATTCGTCCAGGCAGCGACTGCAGCCGTGATTGTGACGAGTCCCGCCGCCGTGCCCTTGAAGTAGAGGCTGGCGGCACTCACTCCGGCCGCCAGCGTCACAGTCGTGACGACGGCGGTGCAACTGGCGTCGGAGTAGAAGGTGAACCCAGCCGCCGGCGCCGCGGTCAGGTTGACGGTGGTCGCGCTCCCGGGCGCCGAGGGGTTACCGAGGCCGTCGCGCGACTGCACCGTGGCGAGGGCCGAGCAGGTTCCCGCCGCCAGCGCCTGGGCGGCGGTGGTGAAGGCCAGGGTGTTGGGCACCGCCGCACCCACTGTCTCGGCCTGGCTTGCATTGCTCATACCCGGCGCCGAGGCCGTCACCGTGACGGCTCCGGCGAGGGTGGCCTTGAAGTAGAAGTTGGCGGCGTTGGCGCCGGCGGCAATGACGCGCGTGGCAGTGGCGCTGGCGCAACCGGCGTCGGAATAGAAGGTGAAGCCGGCCGCCGGGACCGCCGCCAGCGTCACCGTGGTGGCGCCTCCGACGTTGGCCGGGTTGCCGTAGGCGTCTCGAGTCTGCACCGCCGCCACGGCAGAGCAGACACCGGCTGTCGCGGCCTGAGGCCCGGTAGTGAAGACCAGGGCTCCGGGCCCGGCGTCACTCACCGTCTCGCCCTGGTTCGCATTCGTCCAGCCGGCCACCGAGGCGGTGACGGTGACGGCCCCGGAAGCGGTGGCCTTCCAGTAGAAGCCGGCGGTGGTGGCTCCGGCGGCCAGCGTCGCGGAGGTGACGGCGGTGGCGCAGGCCGCGTCCGAGTAGAAGGTGAAGCCCGCCGCCGGCGCCGCCGCCAGCGTCACCGTCGTCGCGCCGCCCGGCGCCGAAGCGTTGCCGAAGGCGTCGCTCGACTGCACGGTGGCGACGGTCGCGCAGGCCCCGGCTGTTACCGTCTGCGGCGGTGTGGTGAAGGCCAGGGTGTCGGGCGCGGCGGCCGTCACCGCCTCGGTTTGAAGCGCGTTGTTGAGCCCGGCGCTGCTGGCCGTCACCTGCACCGGTGCAGCCGAGGTGCCCCTGAAGTAGAAGGTGGCCGACGAAGCGCCCGCGCTGATGGACACGGACGTCACCGCCGCCGTCGCGCAGGAGGCGTCGGTGAAGAAGCCAAACCCTCCCGCCGGAGCCGCGGCGAGGGCTACCAATGTGGCGCCCGCCACGGTTACCGGGTTGGAGAAGGAGTCCTGCGCCTGAACGGTCAACGCCGCGGCGCAACCGCCCGCCGCCACCGTGCGCGCGGGCGTGGTGAAGGCCAGTTGTGCGGGCGTGGACGTCGCATTCACCGTCTCGCCCTGACTGGCCTGGGCGAGCGTGGCGCAAGTCGCGGTGACGGTGAAGGCGCCCGGCGCGGTGCTGCGGAAATACAGGCCCACCTGCGAAGTGCCGGCGGCCAGCGTACGGGTGGCTGCGGCGGTGGTGCAGGCCGCGTCCGAGTAGAAGCTGAGGCCCGCGGCCGGCGCGGCGGCGAAGGTGACGACGGTGGCGGCCCCCACCGCGGAGGCGTTGCCGAGCGAGTCTCTCGCTTCCACGGTGACGACGGGAGAGCACGCCCCCACGGTGACGGTGTAGCCGAGGGTGGCGAAGGCCAGCCTATCCGCAGCCGCCGCCGACACAGTTTCCGTCTGAGTCGCCGCGGTGAGGGAAGCGGCGGTGGCGGTGACGACCACGCTGCCTGCGGCGCTGCCGAGGAAGTAGAAGCTTGCCGTCGCGGCCCCGGCGCCGAGGGTGACGCCGGCGACGGCGGCGGTGCAGGCGGCGTCGGAGTAGAAGGTGAGGCCGGTGGCGGGCAACGCCGTCAGGGCCACCGGCGTCGCCGCGGCCACCGGGGCAGCATTCCCCGGCGCGTCCCGCACCTCCACCGTTGCCACTGCCGAGCAGAGGCCTGAGGTGACCGCCTGCGCCGAGGTGGTGAATACCAGCCTGTCACCCGCGGCGGGGGCCACCGTCTCGAACTGCGAGGCCGAGGGCAGCCCGCCCGCCAGGGCCGTCACCCCCACGCTGGCGGCCACCTGCCCCCGGAAGAAGAACGTCACCGCGCTGCTGCCGACGGCGAGGGTGGCGCCGACGAGGGGCGACGCGCAGGCAGCGTCGGAGTAGAAGCCGAAGCCGGTGGCCGGGGCCGCGGACAGGGAAACCGGAGTTGCCACCCCTACCGCCGAGGAGTTGCCGAAGCTGTCCTCGGTCACGACCGTCACCGCGCCAGAGCACGCCCCGGCCACCACCGTCTGGGGTGGGGTGGTGAATAGCAGCTGCGTCGGGCCTGCCGGGGTGACGGTTTCCACCTGGGTGCCCAGGCCGACGCTGGCTA
>JAHFDQ010000661.1 GCA_023248915.1 Archangiaceae bacterium
GGCTGGGTGGGTGGAGAGACGCGTCGCCGCGGGGCGCGGCTGCGGGCTGGCCCTTCCCGCCGCCCAGGCGCCTCCTGGGGAGAGTGCCGAGACGAGGAGGTAGGCGACGAAGCCGGCGAGGGGCCGAAACCACTGGCGCCTTGTCAGGTGGAGGCCTTGCTTTCGGAAGTGGCACGGCATCATGGCGACAGCTCCGTCCATTCGAATGCGCATTCGCGCAAGAGCGCGTCGAGGGACAGCCGCAGTTGCGTCGTGTCCACTGCGCCGATGCGCGACACCTTGGAGATTGCCTTGAGCACCGCCTCGATGCGGGCCTCTGCTTCGGCGCGCGACGTGGCCGCGGGGCCCTCGAGCAGCAGGAGTTCTGCAAGCGCCGCTTGCCTCCGGGCAGCGTCCTTGCCGCTCAGCGACAGCGCGGTGAGAGCCGCTTCGATGTCGGCGAGCAGCGTGGGCGCGCCCGGCGCCGCACCCAACTCGAGCGAGGCCTCGGCTGCGAGTACGTAGCCAGTTCCAGTGCCGTGCGAAAGCCTCGCGGAGAGTGGGTTCGGCCCACCTTCGGGCAGTGACAACCCGAGCCTCAGTTCCTTTGAAGCACCCGCGGACAAGCCGAACAGCCAGGTGGGCGGGCTCTGGAGCGCCGCCTCGGGCGACGTGAAAAGGATGGGTGCGCCAAAGGGCGGAGTCACCACCACTTGCACGTCGAAGGAAGATGTCGAAACGCTTTCGGCCACGAGCCTCACCGTCTCCGGCGAACCCGCCACTGGCGCCGGCTTCTGGCCCGCGGCGAGGTAGGCCAGGTAGGCCGAGAGCGCCTCGGTCATCTTCGCGGAAGGAGCTTCCTCGGGGTCGAAGCCCAGCGCGATGGCGCGGCCATTGCCGTAGAGGTTCGAGATGGCGACCGCCGCCTGCCTGTGCCCAGTCGGCGCCGTGCCCACCACCGCGGCCGTTGTCGGCGACAGCTCGATGACGTCGCCCGAGACTGCGAGCGGCCCGGCGGGCGCAATCGCCGTGAGCGAAACCTGCGCGGTGCTCGGAAGCCTACCCAGCGCATCGCCCCCGAGGGCCTTGCGCAGGCCGCGGAGGTTGTTCGGCTGGGCAGTGACGAAGAGGAGTCCGACTCCTTCGTTGACTCGCTCGACGAGCTCTCGGGCGACTTGCCTCTTGGGCTCGCGTCCGTAGAGCACGAAGGCGGCGTGCCGGCCGGTGCGCATCTGGCGGAGGAATTCGGCGTCCGTCAGGGCCAAGTCGTAGGGCAGGCCAGCGGCCTCGAGCCCCGAGAGAAGCACTGGCACCTCGTCCGCGCAGCGGCTGGGCTCGGTCGGCTCGTCGCCGTAACCACCCTCGTCGTGGTCACCTTGGTCGCGGTCACCGCAGCCGCCGTGCGCGCCGTCGCCTTGGTCTCCCCGGTCGTCGTCCCCTTGGTCGCCGTGGTCGCAGTCGCCGTGGTTGCCCTGGTCGCCGCCGCCGTGATCGCCGTCGCAGCCGTGGTCGCTATCGCCGTGGCCTCCGTGGCCATCGCCGTGGCCGTGGTCACCGTTGTCGCCATGTTCGCCATCGCCCGTGCAGGAGAGGGCCACCAACACTCTGTACTCCCGGATGGCTTCCAGCGTCAGCGCGAGTGTGGGCCCCGCAACAACGTCGAAGTGGACCGTGCGGCTGGCGTTGTTCCCGGCGCAGTCGGACGCCTCGGCAATGAGGACGTGCGGGCCTGTCGCCGAGATGGGCGTTCCGCTGACGTACGGCGCTCCGTCCAGGGTGATGTCGAAGGAGGTGAGGTTCTCGTCGCTCGCCACCACCACCGCAGTCGCCGGCGAGCTGTAGCTGCCGCTTGCCGCTACGCCCGAGACGCTCAACCCGGGCGGCGACTTGTCGATGGCGAACGAGGCGACGGCCGTCGTCGCGTGGCCCACCGCGTCGGTCGCCGTCGCCACCAGCGAATGCCACCCCTCTGCGCTGACGGTTCCGCCCGAGGCGAAGGGCGCTCCGTCCAGGGACAACTCCAGGCTTGCTGGGTGCTTCTCGACTACGTCCACCGTCGGCTTCACATTGGTGGCCGTACAGGCGCCGGCGACGAAGCCGCCGAACGAGAGGCTCGGTGCCGTGAAGTCGAGCGCGAAGGCGACGCTGGCGCTGGCCGCGTTTCCGGCCACGTCCACGGCCGTCACCACCAGGACGTGCTCTCCCTCACTGGCGACAGTCTGTCCCGAAGCGAACGGCAGCCCATCTAACGTCGACGTCACCGCGCCCGGGTGGGCGTCTGACACGACGAATGTTGGAGTCACCGGCGCGGGCGCCACCTGCCCGTCGGCGACTCCGGAGATGGAGATGCTGGGCGGCGTCTTGTCGATGACGAAGGACAGCGTCGCGTTGGATTGGTTGCCGGCGCAGTCCGACGCCACTGCATGGACGACGTGCGGGCCGGCGGCGGAGATGGGCGTTCCGCTGACGTACGGCGCGCCGTCCAAGGTGACGGCGAGAGAGGTAAGGTTTGAATCGCTCGCCACCACTACCGCGGACGTCGCCGAGCCGTACACTCCACCTTCCACGACGCCCGAGATGCTCACCTGGGGCGGCGTCTTGTCGATGGCGAACGAGGCCCCGGCCGTTGTCGCGTGGCCCACTGTGTCGGCGGCCGTCGCCACCAGCGAATGCCACCCCTCTGCGCTGACGGTTCCGCCCGAGGCGAAGGGCGCGCCGTCCAGCGAGAGCTCCAGGCTGGCCGGGTGCTTCTCGACTACGTCCACCGTGGGCGTCACATTGCTTGAGGTGCAGGCGCCGGCGATGAAGCCGCCCAGCGAGACGCCCGGTGCCGTGAAGTCGAGCGCGAAGGCGACGCTGGCGCTGGCCGCGTTTCCGGCCAGGTCCACGGCCGTCACCAGCAGGACATGTGTCCCCTCGCTGGCGACCGTCTCCCCCGACGCGAACGGCTGCCCATCCAGCGTCGACGTCACGGCGCCCGGGTGCGCGTCCGAGACTTGGAATGTCGCAAC
>JAHFDQ010000662.1 GCA_023248915.1 Archangiaceae bacterium
GTAGGGCGGGCTGGCCGTCGACTGAGGTGATGAGGTCGCCTGGAGCGAGCTTCGCCCCCTTCTCGCCGGCGACGACGAACAGGCCTCCCGGCAGCCGGGCCAATTTGGGCAGCATCGGGTCGGGCGCGGTCGGGTTGGCGTAGCGGATGCGCGACTGCACCAGCACCTCCGATTCGATCGGGTCCATCGCGGCGAGCTTCAGCTCGAGGGCCGGCCGGTTGTCTTCCGCATAGGACAGGGCGGCCTTGGGGTTGAAGCCGAAGGTGAGGCCCAGCTCTCGCGCCGTCCCGGGCGGGCTCAAATGGCCAGCGAGGGTCTCGAGCGCCGCGGCCGACAGCTTTTCCATCAGGGCGGTGAGCTCGGGGGCGGGGTCGGAGTCGTCCTTCGGGGGTTCGGCGAACGGGTCGACCTTGGCGCGGCCGATGACCTCGACCAGCACCTCCTGGGACGAGGGGTGGATGATCTCGACGTGGCCGACGAAGGTGATCTCCTGGCTGGCGGCGAGGCCGATCTTCCGGCCCTTCTTGTCGAGCAGCTCGCCCTTGGAATCGACGACCTGGCGCTCGGCCCAGGGGCGCAGGACGACCGCCCGCTCGGGCGGCACGCCGACGCTGGGCAGCACCGTGACGAAGGTGCTCGAGGCCCAGGCGTTTTCGTCGCCCTGGCGCAACACTTTGAACTCCGACGGGCCGAACAGGTAGACCCTGTCGCCGAGCGCCTTGTCCGCCAGGGCGATTAGGCGGTGAGACAGCTCGAACGACCGGTAGGCCGGTTCGTCCCAGCGGAACCCGAACGGGTAGACGGCGAGGGCCGACACCTTCACGCCGGGCGCGGCCTTGACCGTGCGGGTGAAGCCGGCAGAGCAGGCCAGGTTGAACGAGAGGGCGCACGATACGAGCGCCAGGCGACGAAGGCCATTCCGTGAAGTCATGGAGCGCGCTTATAGCGAATGCCGGCCCGCTCAGCCCGCCCCGCGCTCGCGCACGCCCCCGGGCGCCAGTTTCAGCGTGTCCACGGATCTTGTGACGGGTGGACGGGCGAACGGGCCGACACTCGCCAATGATCTAGCCACGGGTCCGCGCGCCACCCAAGTCCGCCCGTGTCAGCCAGCCCAAGCCCCCGGAAGGACGGGGTTCACGCTCGCCTGGCCGGGAACCGAGCCGGACGGACGGCGCAGCGCGCAACCGGACGAATAAGGGGCCGGGTCCCACCCCGGCGTACCCGGGCACACCAAACGAAGCGGCCCCCAGAACCGAAGGGCTCTGGAGGCCGTCTCGATGCTTCGGGCTTGGGCCCGGACTACATGCCCATGCCGCCCATTCCACCCATGCCGCCCATGCCACCGCCGGCCGGCATCTTCGGCTCGTCTTCCTTCGGGCGCTCGGCCACCATCGCTTCGGTGGTGAGCATCAGCGAGGCGACCGACGCGGCGTTCTGCAGCGCGCTGCGGGACACCTTCGCCGGGTCGATGACTCCGGCCGCCAGCAGGTCTTCGTACTCACCCGTCGCGGCGTTGAAGCCGTACGCGCCGGTGTTCTCCTTGACCTTGTTGACGATGACCGAACCCTCGAGCCCGCCGTTGCCGACGATCTGGCGCAGGGGTTCTTCCAGGGCACGGCGGACGATCTCTACGCCGGCCTTTTCGCCCTCGGTCCACTCACCCTTCTCGAGCTGCTTCAGGCAGCGGATGTAGGCGACTCCGCCGCCGGGGACCACGCCCTCTTCGACCGCGGCGCGGGTGGCGTTCAACGCGTCCTCGACCCGAGCCTTCTTCTCCTTCATCTCGGTCTCGGTGGCCGCGCCGACGTTCACGACCGCGACGCCGCCGACCAGCTTGGCCAGCCGTTCCTGCAGCTTCTCCTTGTCGTAGTCGCTGGTGGTCTCTTCGACCTGGGCGCGAATCATCTTCACGCGGCCCTCGATGTCCTTCTGCGCGCCGGCGCCGTCGATGAGGGTGGTGTTGTCCTTGTCGACGGTGAGGCGCTTGGCCTTGCCCAGGTCGTTCAGGGTGAGCGACTCGAGCTTGATGCCCAGGTCCTCGGCGATCATCTTCCCGCCGGTCAGGGTGGCGATGTCTTCCAGCATCGCCTTCCGGCGATCACCGAAGCCCGGCGCCTTGACCGCGCAGGTGTTCAGCACGCCGCGGATCTTGTTCACCACCAGGGTGGCCAGGGCCTCGCCCTCGACCTCTTCGGCGATGATGAGCAGCGGCTTGCCCGAACGCGCCACCTGCTCGAGCACGGGTAGCAGGTCCTTCATCGACGAGATCTTCTTCTCGTGGATGAGGATGTACGGGTCCTGCATGACGACTTCCATGCGCTCGGGGTCGGTCACGAAGTAGGGCGACAGGTAACCGCGGTCGAACTGCATGCCTTCGACCACTTCGAGGGTGGTCTCGAGCCCCTTGGCCTCTTCGACCGTGATGACGCCCTCCTTGCCGACCTTCTCCATGGCGTCGGCGATGATCTTGCCGATCGTCTCGTCGCCGTTGGCCGAGATGGTGCCGACCTGGGCGATTTCCTTCTTGTCCTTGGTGGGCTTGGCCATCTTCTTCAGCTGGGCCGTGACCAGGACGACCGCCTTCTCGATGCCGCGCTTGATGTCCATCGGGTTGTGACCGGCGGCCACCAGCTTGGTGCCCTCGCGGTAGATGGCCTGGGCGAGCACGGTCGCGGTGGTGGTGCCGTCGCCAGCGACGTCGGAAGTCTTCGAAGCGACTTCCTTCACCATCTGGGCGCCCATGTTCTCGAACCGGTTCTCGAGTTCGATCTCCTTGGCGACGGTGACGCCGTCCTTGGTGATGGTGGGCGAGCCGAACGACTTCTCGATCACCACGTTGCGGCCCTTGGGCCCGAGGGTGACCTTGACCGCGTCGGCGAGGATGTTGACGCCGCGCAAGATTGCGTCGCGCGCGCGCACGTCGAAGATGATGTCTTTAGCCATGTGGGTAGCTCCGTAGGGGTTGAAAGGGTGGGGTTACTTCTCGA
>JAHFDQ010000239.1 GCA_023248915.1 Archangiaceae bacterium
AGGGCCGGCAGTGGTGGTGGACGCAGGGGGCGCGGCGAAGCCGACCGGCGGCAAGGTCATCGCCCGACTTGATGCCCTGAAGGGCACGGTCACGGTCGAGCGCGCCGGCAAGGCCGGGCCCGCCGTCGCCGGGAACGTCGAGGTCGGCGACGCCATCGAGACCGGCGGCGACGGCGAGGCCAAGGTGCTGTTCACCGGTGGGCGCACCATCGAGGTGGGCCCCGACACCCGCTTCGCCATCAAAGAGGGCGAAGGGGGCCTCGTCCTCGACGTGTCGAAGGGCCTGGTGCTCTCGCGCGTGACGGCCGGGGGCGAGCAGGCTCAGGCGGGAGGCGGCGGCCCGCGCCTTTCCTTGTCCATCCTCACGCCCTTCGGCTTGACCCGCGTCGGTTCGGGCGAGAACGAGGTGTCGGTCGGCGTCGGCAAGGACGCCGCCGACGTCAAGGTGCTTTTGGGCGCGGTCGAGTTCGTCTCGCGCAACGGCGAGGCCATCGCCGCGTCCGCCGGCGACAACATCTCGGCCGGGGGCGACAAGGCGAGCCTGTCGAAGGGTCGGGCCCTGGTGCTCGACACGCTCGAGATCACTCTCTTCCCGGCGACCGGCAAGGCCGAAGTGCGCAAGCATGGCACGAAGGTCTGGAAGGGCCTGGGCAAGGCCGGCGAGTCCATCGCGGCCGGCGACAGCCTGCGGGTGAAGGAAGGGCGTTCGACGCTGCAGTTGGGCGACCCCGACTCGCGGCTGACGTTGCAGCGGGGCGCCGAGCTCTCCATCATGAAGTCGGGCCGCAAGGCGGGCGTCGACGACACCCAGATCGAACTGGCCAAGGGCGAGCTCGTGGCGCAGCTCGTCCAGGGCCGGAAGACGCGGGTGCAGGTGGGCGCCCTCGAGCTGCTTTCCGACGTCGGCGGGCAATTCACCATCACCAAGACTTCCGACGGCTACGCGCTGACGTCCACCACCGGCGACCTGAAGCTGAAGCAGAACGGCAAGGAGGCCGACGTGAAGGCCGGCCAGGCGGCGAAGGTGGCGCTCGACGGCACGGCGACGGTGAGGCAGCTCGCGCGCGAGGACGTGGCCATTCCCTCGAAGATGGGCGTCAAGCTGTACCACCCCGGCATCGGCAACCTGGCGGTCGGCTGGGAAGGGGACAAGAAGGACTACCTGATCGAAGTGGCGGGCGACTCGGCGTTCGCCCAGCCGGTGTTGGCGGGGCTGGTGCACGACGCCTACGTCAACCTGCCGGCGCCCACGCGGGGCAGCCTGTTCTGGCGGGTGAAGGACGCGGCGACCGGCGCCGAGGTCACCAAGGGCAGCGCGACCCTCAGCACCGAACCGGCCAGCGCCGACCTGTCGCGCCTGCGCAATGAGGTCGCCGACGGGTCGGAAAAAACTACGATCTATTATCAGGACAAGCCCCCGGCGGTGACCTTCACCTACAAGGCCGCAGCGAAGGCGGCGAAGTACCGGCTGCGCGTCTACCGCGAGGCCTCGCTCGACAAGCCGGCGTTCGAGCGCGTGGTGAAGGAAGAGCGCGCGCCTCTCGAGGCGGGCGTGCTCGTCGAGGGCAGCTACGTCTGGTCGGTGACCCCCATGAACGAGAAGGGCGACGAGCTGCGTGGCGGCCGGATGAACAAGCTGGAGATGGCATACGACAATGCCGTACCTACGGTGGTGGTCCGCACCCCGCGGAACGGAGACCCGGCCTCTGGTGCCAAAGTGGACGTCGCGGGCATCGCCCCGGTAGGTTCAAAGCTATGGGTGAACGGGCGCCAGGTGGCGTTGGACAGCAAGGCCCGGTTCGAGTCGTCGACGGCGCCCGTGGGGCGCCCGCCGACGGTGGTCTTCCGTGTCGTGCAGCCGAACGGTTCCGAGACCTATACGGTACGGGTGCTGCGGCGAGGACCCTAGATGGCCCCTGAAGCACGACGCCCGGCGCCGCCCGCGCTGCCGGTGGCGCCGGCCTCCGAGCCGATCTCGGTGCGCCAGTTCGGCAAGTACGTCCTCGTCCGCAAGTTGGCCGAGGGCGGCATGGCCGAAATTTTTCTCGCCAAGCAGGTAGGGGCCGAGGGCTTCGAGCGCAACGTCGTCGTCAAGCGCATGTTGAAGCACCTGTCCGGGGTCACCGACTTCGTGGGCATGTTCCTCGACGAGGCGCGGCTGGCGGCGCGGCTCGCGCACCAGAACATCGTCCAGATCTACGACCTGGGCGCGGCCGACGGTTGCTACTTCATCTGCATGGAGTACCTGGCCGGCGAGGACTTCTCGACCGTCCTGCGCACCGCGGGCCGCCGGCGCGAGTACGTGCCGCTGAACGTCACCGTGCGCGTCATCATCGACGCGGCGATGGGGCTGCACTTCGCCCACGAGTTCGCGGACGAAGAGGGCAAGCCGCTGAAGCTGGTGCACCGCGACATCTCGCCGTCGAACGTCTTCGTCACCTACCAGGGGCAGGTGAAGCTGCTCGACTTCGGCATCGCCAAGGCCGAGTCGCGGGTGACCAACACGACCGCCGGCGTGGTGAAGGGCAAGTACATGTACATGGCGCCCGAGCAGGCGCGCGGCATAGGCGTCGACCGCCGGGCCGACATCTTCTCGCTCGGGGTCAGTCTCTACGAGGCGCTCACCAACGTGCGCCCGTTCGCTCACGACAGCGACCTGGCCATCTTGAACGCGGTGCTGAAGGGGCAGTTCACGCCGCCCCGCAAGTTGCGCGCCGAGATTCCCCCCGAGCTCGAGGCGGTGGTGCTGAAGGCGATGGCCACCAACGTCGAAGAGCGCTACCAGACGTCGGCGCAGTTCGCGGGCGACCTGGAAGCGTTCGCCGCCGGCAACACGTCGAGCTCGGGCGGCACCCAGGTCGCGATGTACATGCGCGAGTCGTTCGGCGAGAAGCGCATCACCGAGAAGACGCGCATCCCCAGCCTGTCGTCCCTGGCGGCGAGCGGCGTCGACGTGCCGGGGTTCGCCAACCCGCTGTCGCCCCGGACCGATCCCGAGACGACGGTGCCCCCGCTGAAGCCGAAGACGCCGGCGGGTCAGCTGGCGCAGGCTCAAGGTGAGACCGGGACGATGGTGGTGCAGACCACGGCCGGGCGGTCGAAGGGGTTGCTCGTCGCCGCGGCCGTGACGGTCGGGTTGGCCGGAGCGGGGTTCGGCGCCTACCAGGCGTTCTTGAAACCGGTGCCGCCGCCGGCGCCGCCGCCCGAGCGCGTGGCCAAGGTGGTCGACGAGCGGCCGGACGATGCCCCGGTCCTGGTTCCGGCTCAAGCCATCGACGCGGGCTTGGCGGCTGCCGTCGATACGAGGCCCCCGCCGCCACCTCCACCCCCGAAAGAGCCGAGGCTGGTGCAGTTGAGCATCGGCGACATCACGAAGGTGGTGGGCAAGGCGTATGGCGGCATCGCCAAGTGCTTCTCCGAGCACAAGGACGACCTGCCTTCCACCAAAGGCCAGGCGAAGGTCACCTTCACCATCGTCGGCTCGGGAAAGGTGACCGCCGCCTCGAGCGACATGAGCGAAAAGCCCGTGGGCAGGTGCCTCGAGGTCCAGGTGAAGGCCCTGAAGTTCCCGGCGAACAAGGACAAGGAAATCAGCCTGACCCTGCCCTTCGCCTACAACACCCAGTAGGCGTCACAGCTCGCGGCGGCCGGACAGGGCCCGGGCCAGGGTGGCCGGGTCGGCGAACTCGAGATCGCCGCCCATCGGCAACCCCTGCGCGATGCGGCTGACCTTCAGCCCCATCGGCTTCAGCAGGCGCGTCAGGTACAGCGCGGTGGCCTCGCCCTCTATGTCGGGGTTGGTCGCGACGATGACTTCCTCGACGCGGCCGTCTTCCAGGCGGGTGAGCAATTCCTTCAGGCGAAGCTGGTCGGGCCCCACGCCGTCGAGCGGCGACAGGACGCCGTGCAGCACGTGGTAGCGCCCCTTGAACTCGCGCGTCTTCTCGATGGCCATCTGGTCGGCGATGCCCTCGACCACGCACAGGGCGCTCTCGTCGCGCCTGGGGTCGAGGCACAGCGGGCACAGGTCGGCTTCCGTCAGCGCGAAGCAGCGCGAGCACAGCCGCACCTTCTCGACGACCTCGAGCACCGCCTTGGACAGGTCGCGGGCGTACTCGGGAGGCGCGCGCAGGATGTGGAAGGCGAGCCGCTGGGCCGTCTTTTCGCCGATGCCTGGCAGCTTCGCCAGCTCGGCGACCAGCCGGTTGAGCGGGTCGGGCGTCACGGCGACCGCCTCACGTGAGCCCGGGAATCTTCACTCCGCCCGAGATCTTCGCGAGCTCCTTCTGCATGTGGTCGCGGCTCTGGGTGAGCGCGGCGTTGACCGCGGCGGTGAGCAGGTCTTCGAGCATGCCGGGGTCGGCGGGGTCGATGGCCTTCGGGTCAATCTTGATGGACTTGATTTCCTGGGTGCCGGAAGCGACCACGGTGACCAGGCCGTCGCCGGACTTGCCTTCGACGGTTTCCTCGGCGAGCGCCTTCTTGCGCTCTTCGATGTCCTTGGTGAGCTTGTTGGCCTGACGGATGAAGTAGTTGAGGTCGATGCCGGGCATGAATTCCTCGTCTGGGCCTTACCGTATGGGAAGCGCGGGCCGTTGTCAGGCGCCGTCGTCGGGGTCGGGTTCGGCGGCAGGGCGGTCGCGCTCGAGCACCTGCACGTGCTCGATCTCGCCCCCCAGCACCCTGAGCGCCGCGCGCACCGCGGGGTGGGCGCGGACCTTGGCCTCGACGCCCTTCTCGCGGTCGGCCCGGGCGCGCGAGTCGAGCTCGGCGAAGCTCGGGGGCGCCGCGGCGCAGGCCGCGTCGGAAGGTTCGTCGACGATGCGCGTCGGCCGCCCGAAGTAGGCCCCCAGAGACTGCTCGACCGCCGCCCGGCCCGACCCGGTGACGGTGGCGCGGTGGAACGCGGCGTCCTTCGGAAAGGCGAGCACCACCTCGCCGGGCCGCAAGCCCACCAACCGACCGAATGACAGTGACTTGGCGTGGCGGGGCGAACCGTCGCGGACGGACTCGACGGCCTCGCGCCAGCGGTCGAGCCTCACCGCCGCGGTCTCGGGCGACGCCGCGTCGGCACCGGGCGATTCGCCTGAGTCTGACCGAGGAGAGGCGGACGGTGGCGGCGGCGAGCTTGCCGGAGGCACCTTCAGCGCCGAGGGTAGGGAACTCGAGGCAGTCCGCACCGCGACTTTCGGTGGCCGAGAGCTCGTCGAAGTCCGTGCCGGGGTCGCGGCGGTGGCGCTTGGCTCTCTGGTCGCCGCCGCAGCTGGCGGAGCGGCTGGCGTCTTGGGCGTCAGCCAGCTCCCGGGCGCGGCCGGGGGCGGGCGCGCGGGCGCCGAGGTCCCCGTCCCAGGGGCCGGTGAGGTCGCGGGTTCTGCCGGCTCAGGCGCGAAAGCCCGGCCGGTCGGAGCGACCCCCGGGCGCCCCGGTGGCGGGGGTTGCGTCGCTGGCGGGTTCGAGCCCATGGGCCAGACGTTCGACGCGGGCGACCAGGTCGGGAATCGAGGCGGCCGGGGCGAGCTGAATCGCCTTCAACAGGGCCATCTCGAGCGCCAGGCGGGGCTGGGCGGCGCGGCCGACTTCCCAGACCGCCGAGTGCACCACGTCGAACAGCCGAGCCAGTTGGGCCGACTCGACCGTGCCCGAGAGCGCGAGCACCGCCTTCTTCTCGCTCTCGGCGAGCTCGGCCGGCGCCTCGCCCAACGCCTTGGCGACGAAGACGTGCCTCAACTGCCAAGCCAGCTCTTCGGCCAGCCGCTTCAGGTCGACGCCGCGGTCGAAGACCTCTTCCACCCGCGAGAGCACCGCGGGGGCGTCTTTGCGGACCAGCGCCTCGGTCAGCTCTTGCACCAGGGTGCGGTCGATGGCGCCGAGCGCTTCGGCCACCTCTGCGTCGGTGGGCTGGTCGCCGCAGGCCGAGAGAATCTGGTCGAGCAGCGACAGGGCGTCGCGCATGCCTCCCTCGGACTGCCGGGCCACCAGCGCCAGGGACTTTTCCGACAGGCCGGTCTTCTCGGCGGCGCAGATCTCCGCCAGGCGCTTCAACATCACCCCGGTGGGGATGCGGCGGAAGTTGTGGCGCTGGCAGCGCGAGAGGATGGTTTCCGGCAGCTTGTGCGCCTCGGTGGTGGCGAAGATGAACTTCACGTGGCCGGGCGGTTCTTCGAGGGTCTTCAAGAGCGCGTTGAACGCGGCCCCCGAGAGCATGTGCACCTCGTCGATGATGTAGATCTTGTGCCGGTCGCGCTGGGGCAGGTACTTGGCGTTCTCGCGAATCTCGCGCACGTTCTCGACGCCGTTGTTCGACGCGCCGTCGATTTCGGCGACGTCGACCGAGGTGCCGGCGGCGATCTCGATGCACGGGCGGCATTGGCCGCAGGGCTCGGGGGTCGGCCCCTTCTCGCAGTTGAGCGCCTTGGCCAACAGCCGCGCGGCAGTGGTTTTTCCGACGCCCCGCGGACCGCAGAACAGGTAGGCGTGCGCCACCCGGTCGCGCTTCAGGGCGTTGGCGATCGTCTTGACGACGTGCTCCTGCCCGGTCATGTCGTGGAACGTCTGCGGGCGCCACTTCCGGGCCAGGACCAGGTAGCTCATCGCTGGCAAGGTACATAAAAGCGCCCCGGCGATCCACGAGGGCGGCCCGGCGAGGTTCTCGGCGCGCCGGCTTTCCTTGGCTTTGCCGCCCGGGAGCGCCTATGCAGCGGCCCGATGCCGACCGACGCCGAGCCCGAACCGCCACGAGTCCCCTGGCTGCTC
This sequence comes from Archangiaceae bacterium, assembly GCA_023248915.1. GTDB lineage: Bacteria > Myxococcota > Myxococcia > Myxococcales > Myxococcaceae > JAHFDQ01. The sequence goes on from JAHFDQ010000239.1 coordinate 6,754, forward strand.
GTCGTGGGGGTGGCGCTGTTGGCCGCCATCGGAGCCGTCGCCCAGCTCGGCCGCATTCACCCCGACGAGGTGTACCAGGCGCTCGAACCGGCCTACGCCCGGGCCTTCGGCTACGGAATTCTCGCTTGGGAATGGCAGGTCGGGCTGCGCAACTGGGCGGTGCCGCTGTTCCTGTCGCTGTTCCTCCGGGCGGCGGCCGCGCTGGGGTTGCGCGACCCTTTGGCGCTGCGCGCGGCGGTGGAGTTGCCCCAGGCGGCGCTTCATGTCGCCGCCCTGGCCGCCGCCTACCGCTACGCCGCGCGCCGGGTGGGGCCGAAGGCCGCGCTCTGGGCGGTGCCGCTGGTCGGGCTGTACGGGCCGGTGCTCACCTTCGCCGGGCGCACGCTGGGAGAGTCGGTGTCGGCGGCGTTCCTGGTGGTGGGGTTGGAGTTGCTCGACCGGCCCGCGGCCCGCGCGCGCGCCTACGCTTTGGGGGGCGCGTGCCTCGGCCTGGCGGTGGTCGCCCGGTACGGTTCGGCGGCGGTAGTCGTCGCCGCGCTCGTCTGGCTGGCGGCTGCTCGAAGGGGCAGGGCGCTCGCCTTCTCGACGCTCGCGGGCCTTGCTGTCGCCCTCGCGCTCGGCGGGCTCGACTGGGCCACCTGGGGCCACCCATTCCACTCGCTCAGGGCCTACCTCGACTTCAACCTCTTCTCGGGCGCGGCCGCGGCACAGTTTGGCCGCGAGCCGGACTCGTTCTACGCCGGTGTGCTCGCGCGGGGCCTCGCGCCCTGGGCGTGGCCCGGCCTGGCCTTCGCCGCCTGGAAGCAGGCGCCCCGGGTGTCGCTGTTGCTCACCTGTGGCGTCGCCTACCTGGGGGCGATTACCGCCGCGGCCCACAAAGAGCCGCGCTTCATCTACCCGGCGCTCTTCCTCTTGGCGGTCGCGGCGGCGCCTGGAGCGCTGGGCCTGCTCGCGCGGGTTCACCGCGCCGACCTGCGCGCGGGCCTGGCCGCGGCGCTCTTGGCGGTGTCGCTCGCCCCCCTGGCCTACACCCCCGACCTGGCGGTGCAGCGCGGCGACCAGTTCCGCGCGCTGGTGCACGCTTCCCGCGGCGCCACCGGCCTCTTGGTGGTGAACGAAGGCCTCTGGGGCGCGGGCGGCTACTTCTACCTGGGCAAGCAGATTCCGTGGGCCGTCTGCGACTTCCCCTATGACGCCGCGTTCCGCGCGGCGCTGGCCGAACCGCTGGTCAACCGCGTGGTCACCTACGACGGCCGGGGGCTCGACGCGCTGGTAGCCGGGGGCTTCCGCGTGGTCGAGCAGATTGACCGGGCCACCGTGCTCGCGCGCGGGCCCTGAAAAAGCACCGAGCCGACTCCCCGAAGGGAATCGGCTCGACGAATGGAACGGCCGGGACACACGCGAAGGTTCGCTACCGTTGCTTCCTTCCGGACCTGGCGGGGTTCACGGCCCCGCGTTGTCCCGGCCAAAAAACCAATTGCACCCTAACAGAAGAACGGAGAGGGCGGGATTCGAACCCGCGATACCCTTTCAGGTATACACGCTTTCCAGGCGTGCGCCTTCAGCCGCTCGGCCACCTCTCCCAACCCTTCAACGGAGAGCGTAGGATTCGAACCTACGATACCGTTCCCGGTATGCCTGATTTCGAGTCAGGTGCCTTCGACCACTCGGCCAGCTCTCCAGATTTCTTCGTATTCGGTTTTCAGCCCTCGCGGGCCCGTAGGCTCCGGAAGAATTCGCTCAGCACCGCTCCGCATTCCTCGGCCAGGACTCCGCCAGTCACTTCGACCCGGTGGTTGTGCCTCGGGTTGGCCGTCAAGTCGTACAGCGAACCGGCTGCCCCGGCCTTCGGGTCAGCGGCCCCGTACACCAGCCGCGTCAGCCGCCCCTGCACCATCGCGCCGGCGCACATCGCGCAGGGCTCGAGCGTGACGTAGAGCGTGACTCCGGTCAGCCGCCACCGGCCCAGCGCCTTCGCCGCGGC
>JAHFDQ010000663.1 GCA_023248915.1 Archangiaceae bacterium
GCCTGGGCCAGTCGCCGCGCCGGGTCGATGGTCAACACCAGCGTGCGGCGGCCGGCCCTAGCCCCCGCCAGCCCCAGGGCGGCGGCGGTCGTCGTCTTGCCGACGCCTCCGGCGCCGCAGCAGACGATGACCCTCTTCTCGCGCACCAGCGCGCCGATGTCCGGTGCCGCATCAGCCGTGACCATGGGGCGCCTACTCTAACCGCTGTTTCCGTCGATCGCCGCCGCCTTCTCGGCGAGGTGTCCGGGCGAGGGGTCGAGGGCGTCGGCGATGAGCTCGGACAGTTCTGACGTGCGCGCGGCGTACTCGGGCACCAGCGTCAACGGAGCCGGCACGTCTTCGCCCAGGGCGCGAATCGCCTGGCTGGCCCGGTCGATGCGGTGCAGCTCGCGCGCGCCCAGGACGCCGCCCCGCGCCGCCAGCAGCCGGTCGAGGGCCGAGCGTTCCTCGAGCGTGAAGGGGTCGACCGGAACCCGGTTGACGATGAAGCCGGCGAGGGGGACTCGGCGCCGCGTCAGCCCGGCGCAGAGCACGAGGGCCTCGGTCATGGGCAGCGTCTCGGGCAGCGTCACCACCACCGCGCCAGTGCGCGTCGGGTCGGTCAAGAGCTCGAGCCCCTCGCGCGCGGTGCGGCCGATCGGCCCTGCCGGGATGACGCGGACCAGCAGCTCGGGAATCTGCGCCAGCGCGAGCGCGTGGCCGGTGGCCGGAGAATCGATCACGCAGGCGTCGTACCTCCATCGGCCGTCGGCTTCCTTCTGCCTGACCAGGTCGAGCAAGCGGTACATCACGCCCATGTCTGCGAAGCCCGGGGCGGCCATGAGGAACTTCCGCACCGCCCCCGACCGCATCGCCGCGTCCGCGAGCAGCTTGATGGGCAGAGTGTCCTGAAGGAAACGCCGGTGCCCCATCGAAGGGGTGAGCAGCACCGACCAGATGTTCGGCGCCACCTCGACCGGCGCTTCGCCGGCCGGGCCGCCCCCGAGCGCCTCGGCCATCGCCGACGGCGCCGAAGCGTCCGGCGACACCTCACCGCACAGCACCCGCTTTCCCCGCCGCGCGAACACCCGGGCGAGGGCCGCGGAGACGGTCGTCTTGCCGACGCCGCCCTTACCGGTCACCAAGACGATGCGGCGCGAGAAGAGGGCCGAGGTGTCCACTTGCCTCCGGTGTCCGTCGCGCTTTATCGGGCGTTGCGCCCATGCGCGCAACCTGCGATTCATCGATCGCGAAGGAGACGACGATGGCCTTGCTGAAGCCGTTCAAGGGACTGCGCCCACCCCGCGAGCTGGCGCAGAAGCTGGCCGCCCCTCCGTACGACGTGGTGAGCACCGACGAGGCCCGCGCCTACGCCAAGGGCAACGAGACCAGCTTCTTCCACATCTCCCGCCCCGAGATCGACCTGGCGCCCGACGTCGACGAGCACTCCGAGGCGGTCTACCAGCGGGGGCTCGTCAACCTGCACGCGTTCATCTCGAAGGGCTGGCTGCGGCGCGACCCGGACGCCACCTTCTACGTCTACCGTCAGAAGATGGGGTCGCACGTGCAGGTGGGGCTCGTCGCGGGCGCGTCGGTCGAAGAGTACGACTCGGGCCAGATCAAGAAGCACGAGCTGACGCGCGCGGACAAGGAAGACGACCGCACCCGCCACGTCGAGGTGCTCGGCGGCAACGACGAACCGGTCTTCCTCACCTACCGCTCGGACAAGCGCATCGACGCGCTGGTGGCCGAGGTGATGCGGGCCACGCCCGAGTACGACTTCGTCACCGAGGACGGCATCGCCCACACCTTCTGGACCGTGCAGGGGACGGCGAACCGCAAGGTGGCCGAGGCCTTCAAGGCGGTGCCCCACCTGTACATCGCCGACGGCCACCACCGTTCGGCGGCCGCGGCGCGCGTGCGCCACCAGGCCCGCCAGAAGGGTCGCGGCGCGGGCGAGGTCGACTTCTTTCTGGCCGTCGTCTTCCCGCACGACCAGATGCAGATCCTCGCCTACAACCGGGTGGTGAGAGACCTGAACGGGCTGACGCCCGAGGCGTTCCTCGAGCGCCTGCGCGACCGCTTCGAGGTGCAGGAAGGGCCCCGGCAGAACCCCGACCGGCTGCACTCCTTCGCGATGGTGCTGGGCGGCCAGTGGTACCGGCTTTCCGCCAAGCCGGGCTCGTTTCCGGCCACGCCCACCGGGCTGCTCGACGTGTCGATTCTGCAGAACAACCTGCTCGGCCCGGTGCTCGGCATCGGCGACCCTCGCAAGGACTCGCGCATCCACTTCGTCGGCGGCATTCGCGGGCTGGGCGAGCTCGAGCGGCTGGTGGCGTCGGGGCTGTACCGGGTCGGGTTCGCCCTGCACCCCACCAGCCTCGACCAGTTGATGGCCATCGCCGACGCCGGCGAGATCATGCCGCCGAAGTCCACCTGGTTCGAACCCAAGCTCCGCTCGGGCCTGGTGCTGCACCTGTTCGACTGACCGTCCTCGTCCCCCTGGACTTTCGCTTCCAGCGGGCGCAGATAGCAGGTCCAAACCCTCTCGCAGGAGGCCCCGATGCGCGCCATCAACTTCAACGCCGGTCCCGCAGGCCTGTCGCTCCCCGCGCTCGAGCGGGCGCGGGCCGAGCTGCTCGACTTCAAAGGCACGGGCATGTCGGTCATCGAGCACAGCCACCGGGGCAAGGAGTACGAGGCGGTGCACGACGAGGCGATCGCGCTGCTCGGCGAGCTGCTCTCGATTCCCGACACCCACCAGGTGCTGCTGTTGCAGGGCGGGGCCTCGCTCCAGTTCGCGATGGTGCCGATGAACTTCCTGGCGCCGGGCACGATGGCCGACTACGTGCTCACCGGCACCTGGTCCGAGAAGGCCCTCGACGAGGCGAAGATCATCGGCGCGCCGAAGACCGCGGCCACCACCATCACCCCCGACAAGAAGTACTTCCGGGTGCCGAAGCCCAACGAGATCAAGCTCGA
>JAHFDQ010000664.1 GCA_023248915.1 Archangiaceae bacterium
TCGCGGTGGGGTTGGGGCCGGGCTCGTTCACCGGGCTCCGGATTGGCTTGGCCACCGCCAAGGGGCTGGCCTACGCCCTGCGGCTGCCCCTGGCCGGCGCGTCGTCGCTCGCCGCCCTCGCGCTCGAAGGGCCGGAAGGCCGGGTGCTCTTCGCGACCGCGGTGGCCCGCCAGGGCGAGCTCTACGTCGGCCGCTACCGGCGGCGGGGAGCGCGCGTCGAAGCGCTGCGCCCCGAAGAGGCCGTCACTCCCGACGCCCTGGCCGCCCTGCTGCGGGATGAAGCCGACGCGGTGGCGCTGGGGCCGGCGCTCGCCGAGTACGGGCGGGCGCTCGTCGCGGCAGGGGCTCCGGCCGAGCGGGTGCTCGACGCGCCGGCGCACCCGTCGGCGCTGGCAGTGGCGCGCTTGGCGCAACTGCCCGACCGGTTCGACATGCAGGCGCTGTTCGCGCTCGAGCCCCACTACGTCCGCGCGTGCGAGGCCGAACGGAACCCCAAGTTCCCTCCGGCGCCCGGGCCGGCGCCTACCGCGCGAAGGGTGTAGCGAAGGTCACCAGGCTTCCAGCCTGAGGCCGACGATTCGCCGGAATTCGTCGTGGTTTCGGGTCACCAGGGTCGCGTTCGCGGCCAGGGCGATCGAGGCGATCAGCAGGTCATTGGCGCCGATGAGCTGCCCGGTGCGCTTCAGCAGCGCGCGGAGCTGTCCGTACCAGTCGGCCGCGTGATCATCGAAGGCGAGCGACGCGAAGGGCGCGAAGAAGCCGTCCAGCTTCTTCAGGTTGGCCTCGACGCGGGCGCTGTTCCGCGCTCCGTAGATGAGCTCGGCCTTCACCACGCCGCACAGGCTGACCTCGTCGGGGGGCAGCGCGAGCAGCCGGTCTCGAACCGAGGTGTCCGTCCCGTTCAGAAACGCGATGCAGACGTGGGTGTCCAGCAGGAGCGTCACAGCGGGTCGCGCTCTTCGGGCACCGGGTCGTCGACTTCCGGAAACTCGCCTTCCCAACTGCCGTACAGGTCCGCGAAGCGGGCGGGGAGCCGGGTGGGCCGCAGCCTGCGCGTGGCGAGACCGGCGATGTAGGCCGAGACGCTCTGGCGGGCGCGCCTTGCCGCGGTCTTCACCTGCTTCTCGACGTCGTCCGGGAGGTAGATCGTCACTTGAGCCATGTCGCCCTGAGTATAAGTGCGCACTTATATGAGTACAAGAGGTGCCTTCCCATGCTCCGGCGCACCTTCGGCCGGCATCGTGTACAACCCCCCGCATGATCGACCCCAAGACTCGCGTCGCGCTCGTGGGCGCGACGGGCCTCGTCGGCCGCGAAATGTTGGACGGCCTGGCCGACCTCTGCGTCGCGCCCGGGCAGCTCTCGCTGTTCGCCTCGCCTCGGTCCGAGGGGGAAGTGGCCGACTACCGGGGCGAAGAGCTCGAGGTCGAGAAGGTGTCGGCCCGCTCTTTCGCCGGGGTGGGCCTGGTGCTTCTGGCGGTGCCGGCCGACGCGGCCCGCGAGCTGGCGCCGGTCGCGCAGGCGGCCGGGGCCTGGGTGGTGGATGTCAGCCCGGCCTTCCGGCGTGCGGGCGGGGTGCCGCTGGTGCTGCCCGCGGTGAACGCGGCTCGGCTCGACGCGCCCTTCACGGGGCGAATCGTCGCTTGCCCCGGGGCGGCGACGGCGGCGCTGGTGACCGCGCTCGAGCCGTGGCGCGCCCGCTTCGGCCTGGACGAGGTGTCGCTCACCGCGCTCTGGGGAGCCTCGGGGCGCGGCAAGCGGGGCGTCGCCGAACTCGAGCAGCAGACCGCGTCGCTCTTGTCGGGCCGCGAGCCCGAGCCGGGCCACTTCCCGCACCGGCTGGCGTTCAACCTCGTGCCGCAGGTGGGCGAGCTCGAAGGCGAGTGGACGGAAGAGGAGAACTCGTGGCGCGCCGAGGCCGGCAGGCTGTGGGGCGCGACCGCGGCGCCGGAGTTGTCCGGCACCGCCGTGCAGGTGCCGACGTTCTTCGGGTGCTGCCTGGCGGTGTCGGCGAAGCTGTCTCGGCCGGCCACGCAGGAGGCCCTGCAGGAGGCACTGCGGACGGCGCCCGGGGTGAAGCTGCTCGACTCGCCCGCCGAGAAGATCTACCCGATGCCGATGCTGTGCACCGCCGACCCGAACGTGCACGTGGGCAGGGTTCGGCTGTCGCCCGGGAAGGCCGACCGCGCCTCGATGTTCATCGCCGTGGACAACGCCGGCCGGGGCGCTTCGCTCAACGCGCTCGATATCGCCGGCCGGCTCGCGCGCCCGGGGGGCTGACAAATTGGCAATGCCTGGCTGTCCAAGATGCCCATTTGGCGCTCCTCCGAGCCCACGCTGGTCGACTTCAGGGGCGAAAACGCTGACTTGGCCTGGCCTTGGCCTTGCTAAGAGGGCCTTGCGCATGAGGAAAGCCCTCGTCACGTCCTTGATGCTCGCTCCGGGGTTGGCCCTGGCGCAGTCTGCCGTGCTGACCCTGCAGATCAGCGGTCAGGCCGAGGCCAGCGCGACCGCGGACTCGTGCGACGCGCAGGCGATCGTCACCTGGGTCGCGAAGACTTCCCTCATCCCGACCGGTGACCTGACCTTGTGGGCGACCGCGGGCGACTGTGGGGACTCGGCGACCGCCCAAGACAAGAAGTACACCGCCATTGCGCAGTCGAGCTGGACCACGCTTCAGACCTACACCTTCCCAGTCACGATTCGCGACCTGCCGATCTTCTCCAGCGCGGACGGAGGCGTGGCCTGCGGAGCGCAGGGCGTCGAGCTGACCGCGAAGATCTGCGGGGCCTTTCAGTACTCGCAGTTCGCAGGCGGAACGAACACCGTGATGCGCGCCACCAACCCGCCGACTATCAAGTACGACTCGAAGCCACCGCCGCCGCCAGCCATCACCGACCTGATCGCCGAAGACCAGACGCTGGTGGCCAAGTTCTCGGCCTCGTCCGACA
>JAHFDQ010000240.1 GCA_023248915.1 Archangiaceae bacterium
AGCTCCCTCGATGGCCAGGCGCATCGCCATCTCGTTGGTGGACGGAAGGCTTTCGCGGAAGTGCAGCACCCGGCCGAGCTCGTTCGTGGACAGGAGCGGGCCGATCTCCAGCACCGTCAGCCGGTCGGGCACCTCGGTCAGCCGATAGCCGCGCGAGGAAACGGCGTCGATACGGTAGCCCCGCTTGCGCAGCGCCTCGACGTACTTCCACACCGCCGTTCGCGACAGCCCCAGCTTGTCCGAGAGCGCCTCGCCCGACGTGTAGTCGTCGCCGCTGTCGGCCAGGAAGGCCAGAATCTGCTCTTCGTTGGACTGTTCGCCGTCGCTGGGCACGCCGCCTGCCTCGAATTCCTCAGGGTCGGCAGCCTAGGCAGCCCACCCGGCTCGGTCAACGCTTCCGACCTGAGCGGGCGAGAAACCGCGGAGTCGGTGTGCCCCTCGGCCTGCGATCGGGGTGAACGGAAGGTTCAGCGCGCCGGGCCGATGGGGGGCTCGTCCTCGATGCGGATGAAGCGCGTCGGCGCCCGGGTGCTGGCGAAGGCGTCGACTTCCGCCACCGCGGCCCGGACGTCGGTCTCCTTCGCCACGTGGGTGAAGACGACGACGGTCGCTCCGGGTTCACCGGCCTTCGGCTGGCGCTGGAGCACCGAGGCGATCGACACGCCCTTGTCGCCCAGCACGCCCGCGATGCGGCCGAGCACGCCCGGCGCGTCACTCACCGTGAAGCGCAGATAGACCCGCCCCTGCCGGGCGCCCGGCGGTGAGAGCGCCACGTCCGCCAGGTTCGGCGCGCACAGCATGGGCAGCCGCCCCGCCACGCCGGCCAGGAGGTCGCGGCACGCGTCGATGACGTCCGAGACGACCGCGCTGCCGGTCGGCATGGCGCCGGCTCCCTGGCCGTAGAAGAGCGACGGCCCGAGCGCGGCCGACTGCAAGAGGACGGCGTTGAAGCCTCCGCGCACCTCGGCCAGGGGGCTCTGGCGCGGCACGAAGGCCGGGTGCACCCGCGCGTCGAGCGGCCCCCCGGGCGGGCGCCGGGCGATCGCCAGCAGCTTCACGACGTAGCCAAACTCGTGCGCCAGGGAGAAGTCGGCCGGTTCCAGCCCGAGAATGCCCTCGACCGAGATCTGCGCGGGGAAAAGCCTCGCGGTGAAGGCGAGCTGGGCGAGCAGGCACAGCTTCTGCGCCGCGTCCATACCCGAGACGTCGAGCGTCGGGTCGGCCTCGGCGAAGCCCGCGGCCTGGGCCCTTGCGAGCGCCGCGCCGTAGGTGCTGCCTTCCTCGGCCATCGCCGACAAGATGAGGTTGGTGGTCCCGTTGACGATGCCGATGACGGCCTCGATGCGGTCGGACGCCAGGGCCTCGCGCAGCGTACGGATGATGGGAATGCCTCCGCACACCGCCCCCTCGAAGAGCAGGTCGACCCCGGCCGCCTGCGCGCGCCCGAACAGCTCTTCGCCGTGGGTGGCGAGCAGCGCCTTGTTGGCGGTCACCACGTGGCGCCCGGTGTTGATGGCGCGCAGGCACAGCTCGCGAGCCACCGTGGTACCGCCGATCAGCTCGACGACGATCTGGACCGCCGGGTCGCCGAAGATCACCTCGGGGTCGGTGGTGACGTCGAGCCCCTTCGGGCGGGACTTCTGGGCGTCCTTAACCAGGGCGTGGAGCACCCGCACCCGCGCTCCGAGCCGGCGCTCGATGTCCTTGGCGTGGGCCTCGAGAATGCGGAAAGTGCCGAGCCCGACGTTCCCGAGCCCGAGTAGGGCAATGCCAATCTCTTCCTGCCGACCCCGCGCCATGGCTACTTCCGGCCCGCCGCGGCCTTGAACTCGCGCAGCTCGAGCCGGGTCTGTGGAATGCGCTTCTGCCCCACCTCGGCGTAGACCTCGATGCGCACCACCCCCACCGCCGGGGCGAACGTCATCTCGTTCACCAGCGTCGTCTTCGCGTCCACGCGGTTGCGCGCCTCGACCCGGACGCACCGCTCGAACCGGCCAAAGGGCGCCTCGCAGCCGGCCCCCGCCTCGACGACCTTGTAGTGTTCGACCGACGAGACCGAGACGACGTTTTTCCACTCGCGCCCGGGCTCGACCGGCGACCTGAGCAGGTACCGCTTGTGGTCGCGCACTCCCACCGCGTCGACGGTCAGCTCGCCGCCGTTCGAGTCGTAGAAGAAGCCGTTGTCCTCCTTGACGATCTCGACCACCAGCGAGCTCTTGGCGCCGAGGAAGGTCTGGTCGTACGTCCAGCGGTTGCCCACCGCCAGCGGGTAGTACTCGGCGGGGCTGGGGCCGGACGTGTCGATGCTGGTGTCGACCCGCTTCGGGCACCCGGTCAGCGCCGACCCAACCGAGAGCAGGCAGGCAGCTCGCGTCAACCACCGTGTCATGGCGTCTTCCTTCCGGGCCCGTGGCCCGAGCTGGCGCTCGCGGCGCCTTCCTTGCGGCCGCGGCCGCTCGAGACGACTTCGTCCAGGGCCTCTTGCGCCGCCGCGCGGATGGCGGGCTGGTCGTGCCCCTGCGCGACCGTGAACAGATAGGCTTCCGCCTCTTCGCCGCCGACGGCCCCCAGGGCGAAGACGATCTCGCGGAGGAACATCAGGTCCTTCTCGCGGGCCAAGTCGATGAGCGCCGGCACCGCGCGCGCGTCCTTCAGCGCGACCAGGCCCCCGATGGCGCGCCGCACTTCCTGCCCCTCGGGGCTCTTCAGCCGTTCGAGCAGGGGTTCGACCGCCGCCGGGTTCTTCCGGTCGGCCAGCACCCGCACCGCGAACTCGCGCACCCGCGGATCCGTGCTCGACAAGTCCTTCACCAGGGCCGCGTCCTGCTTCGAGACCGCGGCCAACTGCAGCGCCGCCGACTCGACCGTCTGCTCGAGCGCCGCCTCGAGCGCCCGGCGGACCGACGCCTGGCGCTCGTCGAGGCTCTCGCCGTTCACCTGGACCTCGCCCAGGCCGACCAGCTCGTACCGGGCGAGCTCGTCGCCGCCGCCGCGCACGGCGAGGGTGGCCCCCACCTCGGCCCAGGTGCCGGGCCGGCCTTCCTTGTGCGCCTCGCGGGTGAACTCGAGCACCAGCTTCAGCTTCAGCGGCGCCGCCCCCTCGGGCGCGGCGTGGCCGGGCCGGATCAGATCGAAGCCGCCCTGGGCGATCAGCTTCGCCTCGAGCAGCGCCTGCACCTGCGCGGGCGTCAGCGCCATCACCGCGTTCCGTTCGACGGTGTCACCCTCGACGTCGATGCGGTCGACGAGGTAGCGGTCGGCTTTCCGGCTGCACGAGGCCAGTAACAGGCATGCGGCGAGCTCTGCGGACCACCTCATGGCGTCGGACGAGCGCGAACGCGCCTACTGCCCTTCGCCGCCGGACGACGGCGCGGGGCCGGCGACCGGCGGTGGGGGCGCCACGGGTTCGGCCGAGGCACCGGCAACCGGGGCCGCCGAAGAGGCCCCCTGGCCCTGGCCGGAACCTGCCGACATCGGTTCGCCCGGACGGGGCCCACGGCCGCGGCGCCCACGGCGACGGCGGCGGCGGCGCTTGCCCGAACCCGGCAGCCCGGGCTGGCCCAGTTCGCCGGGACGGCCGTTGCTGACCAGAGGCGCCTGCCCCACTGTGACCTCGGAAACCTCGCCCTCGGCGTCGTCGCCTTCACCTTCGTCGTCGTCGGCCCAACGCTCGGCCTCGACCTCGCCCAGCTCGACCGCGCCCTCGGTGCGCTCGGCGGCGACCGCGGCCTCGGCGGGCTGCGCGCCTTCCGAGACCGCCCCGGCCGCTTCGGCCGGCACCTCGCCCGCGGCGGGCCGGTCGGGTTCGGCCCGCTCGTGCTCGCGGTGGCGTTCCTCGCGGCGCTGGCTTGCCTCGTCGCCGTCGACGCGGGCCTGGTCGAAGAACCGCTCGTCGATCTCGAACAGCTCGACCGTCTGCACCGAGACGCCGGTGCGCGCCTCGAAGAACTTCTCGGCCAGCCCCTCGCTGCACCACAGCATCACCAGCGAGCCCTGACCCTGGGCCTCGGCCCGCGCGTCTCCGCGCACGTCGCCCGGAGAAGCGAGAATGCCGACCTGCGCCCCCATCGCCCCGAGGCCGCGCCTCAATTCCTGCACCGCCCGCCGGTCGACGGGCACCGCGGCGCGGGCCACCTTCACCGCGTAGCGCAATTCGGCGCTGCCCTCGCGCTTCCGCGCCACCATGAGAGGCCCTTCCTTCGACCGCCGGGCCACCTTGAAGTCCCTGAAGCCGAGCGCGTGCAGCATGCGCACCACGGCCTTCTCGAGCGTGGCGCCGTCGAGGTCGCCGAGCTTCTTGCGCAGCACCCGCGCCATCGCCCGCCTGGCGTCCTTGGCCGCGACCTTCGCGGTCTGGGCTGCCTGAGCGTCGCCCGTCGGCTCGATCGCCCGTTCGCCGGTACGCTCGCCCGCCCGCTCAGCGGTCCGCGGCGTCACCAGCCGGCCGCCTTCCATGGGCAGGTTCAGCGCCGCGGCGAAGACGCCTTGCAGATCCGACGGAGGAAGCTGTGGCGCCCCGCCCGGTTCGGCCGGACGCTCGAGCGCGAGCGCGCCCGTGGCCTGGTCCAAGATGAACTGCGGCCGCCGCCCGGCGTCGATGCGCCTCTGGTTGTCCTCGGCCAGCGCGAGGAGAATCTGCTCGGTGCCCAGCCCCTCGCCCGCCAGCTCGCGCTCGACCGCGCGCGCCGCCAGCTCTTCCGGCTTCAGCCCACCCGGGCCCTCGCTGAGAATCTCGAAGGCCACCTCGGAGATGGGCGGGAAACGCCGGCGCTTGCCGCGGTCGTCGTCGTCGCGGTCGTGCCGCCGCTTCCGGTCTCCACGGCCGACCGCGCGCGCGTTCTCGGGCCGGGGGTCAGGGTGGCGCTCGACCGCCCGAAGGGGCGGCAAGGCCTCTTCCGGGTTCACCAGGGCGACGCCCGTCATCGCGAGGGCCGCGGCGTCTTCGGGCAGGCCCCACTCGACCAGCGCGAACGTGTCCTTCGCGGTCACCACCACGCGGCGGTCGCGCGGCCGGCGAGCCATCGCCGCGAGCCGGGACAGCATCGTCTGTTCGGGCGTCTTGCCGACATGCGACAGGAAGCTTTTCGCCACGGCCTGCTGGGTTATTTCCGCCGCGAGTAGCGGGTGCCCAGCGCCCTCGAGGATTCGGAGCGCGGCCTCGTAAAAGGTCATTGAATTTACCTAGTGAATTCGGATGGTTGCGGACGCTTCGGCCCGAAAAAGGGGGCGATGGTACTCGTCCAAATTCCGCCTTGTCAACGAAGGTTAAGCAACCTTCGGCCGGCGGCGGCTATTCTCGGCGGGCCTGGCGTCTCCGTCCGGGCGGGAATGATCCGCTTTCGCATCGGCCAGAGTTGGAAGCGCGAGCCCGACGCGGCGCCGGTCGACTCCTTCGGCCTCGACGTGGAAGGGGTCGACCTGCTCTCGGGGGCGAGCGAAGAACCGCTCGCCGAGGTGGTGCCCGACCTGGTCGAGGCGGTCCATTCGCTGGCGGCGGGCGCTCGCCGTGCGGCGCACGTCTCACTGGCCGAGGCGCACCTAGAGCTGGTGCTCTTCCGCCGAGGCGACGACGCCGACGTCGCGGTGGTGAGCCTGGGCCGGCCGGCCCGGCTGGTCAGGCCTCGCGTCCGGGTCGACCTCGCCGAGCTGGTTCAGGCGGTGGTCCGATGCGGGCGCTCGCTCGTGCGAGACCTGTCCGGCGTGGCGCCGGCGCTGCTGCGCGAGCCCCGGCACCGCCGGATGGCCGGGCAACTTGGCGAGCTCGAACGCGGGCCGCTCGGCGACGAGGCGCCGGCCGCGCGGCGGGCGGGTTGGACTTTCCAGCACCTGCCGTCCGGAGCGCCCGCGTTCGGCTTCGACCTCGACGACCCGGACGACGTTCTGCGCGAGTACAGCTCGCGCGTGCCGTGGGCGCTGCCCTCGCTCTTGGTGGGGGGCCGAGTCTTCCTCGAGATCGACGGCGGCCTGCGCGTCTGGGACCTCGCCGGCCTTCCATTTCTGTCGGTGCTCGAGCTTTCGCGCCAGGGGACCGAGCTGTCGCGGGCTCTCGATGCGGGCGACGACCGAGTGGTGCTCGCGCTCGCCGGCGGGGCGACTTCGCTCACCTTGCCGCTCGACGGCGAAGCGGCAGCTCTCGGGGACCGACCTCTGCACCTGCGGCCAGCGGCCCTGGCCGGCGCCCTCTTCGAGGTGGGGTTGGCCTTCTCGATGGCAGCCGCCGCGCGCCACCGGGCGCAGGCCAAGAATCCCTACCTGGTTGAGCTGGCCGAACGTTGCCGCGCCGGGCTCGCCGAGCTGCGCCGTGGAGGGGGCCTGCCGGGCGCGGCTGGGCCGCCCTCCGCCGAAGCGCGGCGAAGGTCCGGGGCCCTGACGAAGCCGCTCCGCGCGGGCGGGCGCCTGCGCCGCCTGCGGTTCGAGCCGCTGTGGACCAAGACGCGCCTGGGCGGCGAGGGGCCCGGCGAGCTGATCGCCGGAACGCGCGGCCCCATCTTCGCTTCGACCGAGATGGCCTGCGGCTTCTCGGCGCGGGGGCAACTGCTCTACCGCCGGGTCGGTACGCACGGCGTGGCGACCTCGCGCGACGGGTGGGTGGTGACGGCTTCGGCGACCCGCTCACTCGGCTTTCGCGGACGCGCGGAGAGCGCCTCGTGGCTGGGCCCGCACGACGGAACGGCCCTGGGGCCCGAGCTCACCCGGCGCGAGGGCCTGTTGGTGGCCCCGATGAACGGCCGCGGCCTCATCGCGTTGTCGGAACTGACCGGGCGCGAGGCGTGGCGCTTCGAACCGGCCCGCACCCAGCGCGGCTACTTTGCCGTGCACGGCCACCGGGTGGTGCTCGCCACCGACGCGGGCCACCTGTTCGGGCTCGACCTGGCGACGGGCGAAGTGTGTTTCCGGGTGCAGGCCGCGCTGCCGTTCGCGGCGGCTCCGGTGCCCTGGGGGCGGAAGCTCTTGTCGCTGCTCACGCGGGGCGAACGCACCGCGCTCTTCGTGGCCGACGCGCACTCGGGCCAGGTCGCCTGGACTCACGACTCGACGCTGACCGCGCCCGCGCTGCCGGTGGTGATCGGCAAGCGCGCGTTCGTCGCCGGGCGGCGCGAAGGCCACCCGCTGCTCTTGTGCCTGGGCGCCCAGGGCCGCGCGCTGTGGGAACGGCCGGTGCCGCTCGGGACCGGGGCGCTCACGCTTTCGGCCGTCGGGCGCGACGTGGTGGTGGCCGACGCCCACGGCGCCGCGGCGCTGGTCGGCAGCGAAGACCAGGTGGAGTGGCGCCTCGGCGCGGCCGGGGAAGAGCTGGCCCGGCCGGTCTCGCCGCGCTTCGTCCGAGGAGTGCTCTTCGTGCCGGGGCAAGAGGTGCGCGCGGTCGACGCGCGAGGAGGTTCGGTGCTGGCCGAGGTGAGGTCCGGACCGGGCCTGTGCGACCTCGAGGTCGACTCGAAGCTGAACCTGTACCTGCTCGACGACGGCGGCACGCTCGAGGCGCACCGGCTGACCTCGCACTTCGCGGTCGTCTAGCGGGCGAGCCGCTACTTCTTGGCGTGCGGGCTCTTCTTCGGAGCGTTCTTCAAGGCGCCGGTGGGGTCGATCTCTTCGGTGGGGCGGACCGATTCCTGGGCGCCCTTCCATTCCTGGCCCTCGTGCAGCTTCCACTCGGCCGGAGCGTCGAGCTTCCAGTTGTAGACCGCGGCGACTTCTCCGCCCGACCCGGCGTGCGAGGCGACGTTGAAGGTGATGTCGACCGTCTTGACGTTGGCGGGCACCTGGTCGATGTCGAAGTGCCCCAGCACCATCTGGGGGGGAAATTCGGGGATGTACCGCTCGGGGTAGTCGACCTTCATCGCCGGGTCGCCCGGGGCGTTCATCTCGCCGACCAGCACCTGCTTCTCGTCGGTCAACTTCCAGGTGACGTTGAACGAGGCGCTGGTGACCATCTTCTTCATGTTCTTGCTCTCTTCGCGAAGCTCGCGCTGCGCGCCCCAGACCACGAGCTGGAACCGAATCTGGGGCGTACCGCCCGCCATCACCACGTCGGTGGACACGACGTCGAGCCGCATGCCCTTGTCGGTCGCCGACCAGACCGGCGAGTAGTTGCCGCCCTTCAAGAGGTCGAACAGCTTTCGGGTGTAGGCGTAGTAGGCCTTCTTGTCCGCCGCCTGCTGTTCCTTGCCGCCCCGCTCGGACTTGCGCTCTAAGTCCTTCAGGTAGTCGTCGAAGTTCCGGTTGCCGCCGTGCTCGTTCAGGTGGGTGTTCACCTGGGTGAAGTACCAGCGCAGGAAGGTGCCCACTTCGTCCTTGTACGTCTTCTCGTCGGGGTTCGACCGAATCCACCCTACCCGCTCGAGGTACTCGCTCTTGATGCGCGCCGCGCTCGAGTCGCGCGACGCCTCTTCGACCTTGGCGCTCCATTTCTGGAAAGCGAAGACGATGGCGAAGATGACGAATCCGAGGGCGACGATGATGCCGAGGTAGCGCTTCATGGACCGGCCGGCTCCTTTGGGAGGCCGTCAGTGATATGAGAATTCCCTGACTTGATCCAGAGCGCCGACACGTTCCAGCTCCCGGCCGCGTTGCCCCTGGAAGAGGGGGGGCTGCTGGTCAACGCCCAGATCGCCTACGACACCTGCGGCGAGCTGGCGGGCGACAACACCTTCGTCCTCTTGCACGACCTGACCGCGTCGCACCACG
>JAHFDQ010000665.1 GCA_023248915.1 Archangiaceae bacterium
AAGACCAGCACGGCCTCGGGGTACTTCTTCTTGATGGCCGACCCGCCCTGGACGTCGATGTCGAAGACTGCGACGCCGCGACGCTCGATCGCCTGCTCGACGGCCGAGAGCGGGCTGCCATAGAAATTCCCGTGCACCTGGGCCCACTCGACGAAGCCGCCGCGCTCGATCATTTCCTGAAACGTCTGGGTGTCTACAAACTTGTAGTCGACTCCGTCGCGCTCGAGCCCGCGGGCGGCCCTTGTGGTGTAGCTGACCGAGAACTGGGCCTCGGGCAGCTCTTGGAGCAGCCGGTGCGCGAGCGTCGTCTTGCCGGCCCCGGACGGAGCCGACAGCACCAACAGCACGGCGGCGTGTTTCGGGGCTTCGGTCATTCGACGTTCTGCACCTGTTCGCGAATCCGTTCCAGCTCGGCCTTCATCGCCACCACCCGCGTGGAGATCTCGGGGTGCTGGCTCTTCGAGCCGGTGGTGTTGACCTCGCGGTGCATCTCCTGGACGAGAAAGTCGAGCTTGCGGCCGGCCGGTTCGTTCGCGGCGACCAGCCCCCGGAACTGGGACAGGTGGGACGCGAGCCGCGTCGTCTCTTCCGCGACGTCGGTGCGTTCGGCGAAGAAGGCGACCTCTTGCGCCAGGCGCTGGGCATCGACCCCGATGCCCTTCGACAGGTCGGCGATGCGCTCGGTGAGGCGCGCCCGGTACAGCTCGATCGCCTTCGGCACCAGCGCCTCGACCTCGCGGGTGGCGACCTCGACGAGCGCCAGGCGGGACAGGAGATCGGTTCGGATGGCCTCGCCTTCGACCTTTCGCATCTCGACGAGCGCCGTCAGCGCCTGGTCCAACGCGCGCTCGAGCGCCCGGCTCGCCTGCTCGAGATTCACGGTCGGCTCGTCCAGGCGGATGACTCCCGGCTGCGAGGCGAGCTCGGCGACGCTGACGACATCGGGGGTGCCGGCCTCGTGGGCAATCTGGGACATGGCTCGGCGGTACTCGCGCACCAGCGCCAGGTCGACGACCGGCACGGTGCCGGCGGCCGACGCCGACTGGCGCTTGACGAAGACTTCGACCGCGCCGCGGGCCAGCCGTTCCTTCACGGCCTTGGCGGTGACGCCGTCGAGGGCGGCGAGCTCGCGCGGAAGCCGCACCTTGACCTCGCAGAACTTGTGGTTGACCGAGCGCAGCTCGACCAGGACCTCTTCGCCCTCGCTGGTGGCGCGCCCGGCGCCGAAGCCCGTCATGCTGCGCAGCATGCGCCCGCTTGCTAAGAGCTTTCGGGGGCGAGGTCAAGCAGCGCTCGGGGCCTCGGCGCTGATAACCTGCGCCGCGCCAAATGCCCGTACACAAGCGCATCGAGTGGGTGGCCAAGCTTCTCCTGGCGCTCGTGGCGAGCGCGCTCCTCTGGCGCCCCGGCCGCAAGGCAGCCGCCCGGGCGGCGTTGGCGGGGGCGGTCCGAAGGGTACTGCTGGTGCGCATCGACGACCGCGTGGGCGAGGCGCTGCTAACCACTCCGCTGATTGGGGCTCTCGCGGGCCGCCAGGAGCGGACCGAAGTGCACGTGCTGGCCCACCCTAAGGTGGCGCGCGTGCTCGATGGGCTGCCGGGGCTGACGCGAGTCATCGCGTTCGATCGGCGGCGGCTCTGGCTGGGGCCGTGGGCGCCCGGCATCCGGGCCCAGCGGCGCGAGCGCTACGACGCGGTGGTGAACTGTGCGAACTGGGAAGTGCCGTCGGTGACGTCCGCCCTGGTTTCGCGCCTAGTCGCCGCGAAGGTGCCCGTCATCGGGCCGGCGGTGTGGCCAATAGGGCGGCTAATGGACGTCGCCGTCGCTGCACTGCCGGGCACCACAAACGAGCTGGCTCAGCGGCGCCGGCTGCTGGCGCCCCTCGGCGCCGACGGCGAGCTCAGCCCGTTGCGGTTCCGGGCGCCGCGCGTCGGTCCCGAGCTTGAGCAGTTGGTCGCGGAGGTCGGCGGAGCTCCTCACGCCGTGGTGAACCCGGGCGGACGTTTGGGCTGGCGCAGAATCCCGCCGGAGGCGTTTGCGGCGGCGGCGCGGGCTCTATCCGAGGCCGGGCGGCGGCCGCTGATCACCTGGGGCCCAGGAGAGGAAGCGCTGGCGCGCGAGGTGGCGGCTCATGCTCCGGGAGCATTCGTGGCTCCGCCCACGAGCCTCGACGAGCTGGCCGCGCTGATGGCGGCGGCAGGCCTGACCGTCTGCAACAACACGGGGCCGATGCACCTGTCGGTGGCAGTGGGGGCACCGACGCTGGCGCTGTTCCTCAAGATGGACCCGGCGCGATGGGGCCACGCCGAACCTCCGCACCACGTCGTCGACCTCACGCCTTTCGCTGCCACGGGAACCGACCTCGGCGCCCGGGTGCGCGAGGAGACCTTGGCGTTCGCGGCTCGAGTGGCGGCGCATGGCCCGAGGCGCGCCGCGGGCTTTCACCAGGCCTGACGCCAGAGTGCTGGCCCGCCGCCTCGCGCCTCGGCCGCGCCGCCCGGCTACGCGAGCGGCCGCGCCTCGTCGATGAGCATCACCGGGACGTCGTCCCGGATTGCGTAGACGAGCTTGCACTTCTTGCAGTGAATCTCGCCCTTGTCCTCGTGGAACTCGAGGTCGCCCTTGCACTTCGGGCACGCCAGAATCTCTTTCAGCTCGGTGCTCAGGGCCATGGTGCGACCTCGATACACCGTCCGGTCGCCGCCCCGCAAGCACACTCTTGCCGACCCGGTTCCCCGCGGGATATCTGCGCCACATGAGAGAAGTCCGAAAAGAGGCCCAGGTCGCCGCGCCGGTCTCCGAAGTCTGGAAGGCGTGGACGACGCCCTCGGGCGCCGAGACCTTCTTCGGCCCGAAGGCCAACATCGAGCTCGCCGTCGGAGGGCCGTACGAAATCCTCTTCGACCCGGACGCTCCCAGGGGCCAGCGCGGCGCCGAGGGGCTGAAG
>JAHFDQ010000666.1 GCA_023248915.1 Archangiaceae bacterium
CACGTCGGCGGCGGTGAGCGCGGTCGCGAAGTCGGAGGTCTCGGATTCCGCGCGCGAGGAGTTTGAGCGGAACCAACTCTGGTTCGAGGACAACCAGTACGTAGCCGTCAACCAGTACGGCAACGTGGTGAGCTCAGGCTCGTTCTCGACCCTCTACCGTGGGAAGCAGAAGAGCCCCGTCGAGGACGGCGACGTGTACCGGGCGATCGAGGACAACGAGCTTCTGGCGCGTTACGAGTCGCGCTCGCACGTGAAGTCGATCGTCAAGGGAAGCGGCGGGTTGTTGATGACCGCCGGGGCGGGCCTGGCGGTCTACGGGCTCGTCGACGGCTTGACCTGCGCGAAGTACAGCGACCCCACCAATTGCTCGAAAATCAAGGGGGTCGATTCGACGCTGATGATTGCGTCGACCGCCATCTTCACGGTGGGGACGGCCGCGCTCATCACTGGCGCAGCGCTCAGAGCTCACCCCATCGACCTTCCCGAGCTGCGCCTGAAGGTCGACGAGCACAACAAGAAGCTCAAGGCGCGGCTCGGCCTGGCGTCGGCCGAGACCCCCCGGGGCGACGAGCTGGCCGTGTGGTTCGGCCCGTGGGCGGGGCCCCAGGGCGGCGGCGTCGCCATGGGCGGCACGTTGTGACCCCGACGCTCTGCTCGCTGGCCATGGGCCTCTTCCTGGGGGCAACCGCGCCCGAGGCGCGGGACGTCCTGCGCGAAATCGAGGCGGTTCACCAGAAGCTCTTCGACCAGGTGGCGCCGTCGGTCGCCTTCATCCGGTCCAGCGAGGGCTTCGGCTCGGGGTTCTTCGTCGGGCAGGACGGGTTGATTCTGACCAACAACCACGTGGTGAAGGACTGCAAGACCGTCGATGTCGTGCTGCACGACGGCCGCGCGCTCAAGGGCACGGTGGTCGAGCGCGCGCTCGAGAACGTCGACCTGGCGCTGGTCCGGGTGCCGTCGCCGCGGGTTCCGGCGGCGCAGCTCTCGGGGGTCAAGGGGCTGCAGGTCGGAAGCTGGGTGGGCTCGATCGGCCACGGCGGCGGCGCGGTCTGGACGTTCAACACCGGCATGGTGTCGAACGTCTACATCGACGGCTCGGAACGCCCGGTTTTTCAGACGCAGATTCCGCTCAACCCGGGCAACTCGGGAGGCCCCATCTTCGATCGACACGGCCGGGTGGTGGGCATCGTGACCGCCGGAATCACCCAGGCGAACGCCATCAACTTCAGCATCAGCATGGACCTGGCCTTTCGCACCCTGCCCTCGCTGGCCGCCGCCGCCGACCTGCTCTTGATTCTCGCTCCCCCGGGAGTCCCGGTCTTCGTGAACGACGTCATGGCGGGCAAGGGCCCTCGCGTCGTCGTGGCGGCGAAGAAGGGAGCCAGCTACGCGGTCTTCGCGGTCGTCGACGGCCAGATCGTCCGGGCCGAGGCGAAGTTCCCCGAGGTCCGCGAGGTCGCCCTGAAACGCTAGGGCGATGGTAGGGTTCCATCGGGGCCTCTGTCTGTCCGCTCGATCCAGCCAACCGCGGCGCGCGACCGGCGGCCCCCGGTTGCTTTCGCCGGTCCTGCTCGGCGGCGGCGGCTTCGGCGAAGCCACCTGCGGAATTCTGTACCTCGCGGGCTTCTTGCGGCGGCACGGCGTCGAGGCCTTCGTGCGGCTCTACGACGGCGACGAAACCGACGACGAGGTGGCCCGCACGATGGCCGGCCTGGTCGCCTTCGTGCGCCCCCGCCTGGTCGGCATCAGCCTCAAGTGGTACCACCACTTGCCTCGCGCGCTTCTCCTCGCGCGGACGTTGCGAAAGCTCGACCCCGGGCTGCGAATCGTGGTGGGCGGCAACACCGCCGCGTACTTCTGGCGAGACCTGGTCGCCGAGCCTTGCGTCGATGACGTCGTGCTGGGCGACGGCGAGCAGCCGCTTCTTTCGCTCTGCCGCGGCGAGGCCCACCCCCCCAACTGCGCCACCCGGGCCCCCGACGGCACCCCGACGCGGGCGCCGTTCGGCTACGTGCAGGGCGCCTCGAACAACGAGGTCTTCTACTCGCACTTCGACGAGATCTTCCTGAGCGAGGCCGACCGGCACTCGTTCTCGGGGTGGGTCGCGCCCGGCAAGGGGTGCGCCGCGTCGTGCCTCTACTGCGGCGGCGGCCGCGGCACCCTGTGGGCGTCGTTCGGGCGCGCGCGGCCCTTCCTGCGGCCGGTAGCGAGCGTGCGCCGCGACCATGGCGAGATTGCCCCCGACGTCTGGCAGCTTCGCTACGACTTCGCGCAAGGCACGGCGGCCTTTCTGAGCCGCGCCTGGGCCGGGCTCGACCTGACCCGGCACTCGGCGACCTACTTCCTGTGGGGCGCCCCGCCCCGCGCGCTGCTCAAGCTGCTCTCGCGAACGTTCCGCCGCGTCTACCTGGTGCTCGACGTCGGCTGTTTCTCAGAGCGCCAGCGCGCCCTGCTGACGCGTCGCGGGCTGCTCAAGCCGTGCCCTTCCGACGCCCAACTGCTCGCCGCCGTCGACGCCTGCCGCCGACACGCCAACCTCGAGCTCGAGCTCTCGGGCATCACCGGCCTGCCCTTCACCAGCGACCGCGCCCTCGAGGAAGAGGCGCTGGGGGTCGAACGCCTGCTCGGCCTCGGCTGCGCCGTGAGCCACCAGCGGCTCGAGGCGCAGCCGGGGGCGCTCGTCACCGAACACGCCGAGCGGTTCGGCATGACGGCCGAGGCGCGCACCTACGCCGAGTTTCTGGCCTGGTTCGCGCGGCACGGCTCGGCGCCGGGGGGCCCGGTTCCGATGGTGCGCTTCGCCGACCGGGCGCTCGAGCTGAAGGTCGACGCATAGGAAGAACTTGACCCCAATTCCCGAGGTCGGGCAAGGAGTGCGACCTTTCGCGAAGGGGCGCCTGGCCGGTGGCGCGCGTCGCCGGTGGCGCGCTGGATGTGGAAATTCGA
>JAHFDQ010000667.1 GCA_023248915.1 Archangiaceae bacterium
GCCCTCGAGGTCGCCCTCTGCCACCCCGTGGCGCGCCAACAGCTCGTGCACGACGCCGGGCAGCATCTGGCTCTGCTTCCGCGGCGGGCCGTGCGCGCAGACCTCGCGCGCGAAGAGCTCGCCCCCCTGCCGTTCGACGAGCGCGAGCGACAAGGTCAACGTCGAGCTGTCCAGGGCGAGCAGCACGCGTCAGTGGTGCCGGGTGAGATCATTCATCATCACGCCCACCATCAGCACCGCCAACAGGATGAGCCCCACCATGTTGGCGATTTCCCGTGCCCGAAGCGGAATGGGCCGGCGCCGCACCCCTTCCCAGGCGGCGGCGAGAAGCTGGAAACCGTCGAGCACCGGAATCGGCAACAGGTTCATCAGTCCTAGGTTGATCGACAAGATGGCCATCGCGGTCAGGTAGCTCTCCAGGCCGCGCTCGGCGCTCTTGGACGCGATCTCGTAGAGCATGATCGGCCCGCCGACGCTCTTGAACGGCACTCCCCCGGTGAACAGCTTGCCGATCACCATCGCGGTCTGGCCGACGATCTCGGGGACGATTCGGGCCGAGGCGAGAAACGCCTGCGTCGGGCCCATGTGAATCGTCACCCGCTCGGGTTCGGCGGCCTCGGGCAGCCCCGGGCGCGCGCCCAGGCCGAGCTCGAGCTGCTTCAGGCCGTCCTCGGTCTCGGTCATCACCTGGGTGAGTTGGGCCGAGTGAGTCTCTCCGCCCGAGCGCCAGCCCAGGGTGAAGGGCTTGGCGTCGAGCTCGCGCAGCGCCGAGCGGAAGACGATGAACGAGCCGATCGGCGCGCCGTTCAAGGTGAGCAGCCGGTCGCCCGGCTTGAGGCCCGCAGCCGCGGCGGCGCTCTGGGGGACCACCGACCCGACGTAGAGGTCGCCTCGCTCGGCGCCGAGCGCTTCGTAGACCGCCCCGCCCTGCCGGTCGAGCGAGACCTCGGCGATCTCGTTCTTCTGCACGGAAGCGCCGGGCAGGTCGACCTGCGTCTGCCGGGCCACCCGAACGGCCAGCCTGCCCTGTGCGGTGGCGAGCGCTTCCTTCAGGCCCAGCTCGTCCTTCACCGGCTGCCCGTTGATCGACAGCACCCGGTCGAACGTCCGCAGGCCGGCCTTCTCGGCTTCAGACCCGGCGGGCACCCCCAGCACCGGAGCGCGCGGCACCGGCGAGATGCCGATCAGCCCCCGCGTCACCTTCTCGAGCGGGTTCGAGTCGACCATCTTCTGCGGCGTCAGCCGGGCCACGAAGATCTCGCGGCCGCGCTCGACGGTGACCGAAACTTCCTTGTCGTACAGGTTGAGCAGCGCAAGCCTGAGCTCGTCGAAGGTGCGCACCTCTTCGCCGTCGACCTTCACGATGCGGTCGCCCGGTTCGATCTTCGCGATCGCCGCCGGCAACCCCGGTTCGACCGCCCCCACCCGGGTCGACACGGCCTGATGGTCGCCGAGGAACACGAAGAAGTACGCGGCGATGGGGAAGATGAGGTTGAACGCCGGCCCCGCGAGCACGATGAGCGACCGCTTCCACGGCGGCTGGGCGAGGAAGCCCCGCCGGACCTCTTCGGGCGAAAGCTCGTCGGAAGGCTGTTCCCCAGCCATCTTCACGTAGCCGCCCAGCGGGATCCACGACACCCGGTACTCGGTGTCTCCGCGGGTGAAGCCGAAGATGCGCGGCCCGAAGCCGATCGAGAACTTCAGCACCTTCACCCGGCACAGCTTCGCCACGATGAAGTGGCCGAACTCGTGCACGAACACGAGCGCGCCCAGGAACACGAGGAAGAAGCCGACGTTCTGGAGAGACGCCATGTGCTGACAAGGTTAACCGTGGCCGGCGTGCGCGACAACGCACGGAATGCGACATCGTCCGGGAAGGGCCTACGGCGAGAGCAGCGGCCTGACGAACTGCACGTAGACGAACACCATCGGCGCGTTGAAGATCAGCGCGTCGATGCGGTCGAGCAGCCCCCCGTGGCCGGGAATGACTTTCCCCGAGTCCTTCACGTTGTAGGCGCGCTTCAGCATCGACTCGACCAGGTCGCCCACCGGGCCCAGCACTCCGCCGGCGGCGCCCACCGCCAGGCAGTCCAGCACCGTGAGGCCGGGAAAGAAGACGATTCGGGTGATGAACAGGCCGCCGATCGAGCCCGCCATGCCGCCGAAGAAGCCTTCCCAAGTCTTGTTGGGGCTGACCAGCGGGTACAACTTCCGCTTGCCGAGGAAGCGCCCGGAAAAGTACGCGCAGGTGTCGTTCATCCACGTGATGACGAGCGCACAGACCACCCACTCGAGCCCCTGGTCGTGCAGCCTCAGCCCCGACAGCGCGGTCAGCCCGGTGCCGCCGTACACCAGGCCCGTCACCAGGTGCGCCGCCCGACCCGGCCCGTCGGGCAAGGGGTCGCGCATCAGGTTCCACGCCCAGGCCACCATGAAAAACCCCGCCACCGACCAGAGCGCCAGGTCGCCCGCGTGCTCGGGCTTCCAGGCCGGGAACAGCGGCAGAGCCGCGGCCACGGCGATGCCGATGAAGCCCACCGGCGACAGCCGCTTCATCGTGATGAGGTAGTACTCGGCCGTCACGGTCGCCGACGCCCATGCCATCAGAAAGGCGCTGAAGTAACCCCCCTTGCCGAGCAGCCAGAGCACCGCTGGCAAGAGCACCGCCGCCGTGCCCAACCGCAGCGCGAGGTTCTTGTTCTTCTCGCTCACTTACTTCTTCACCTGGGCCGACGTCTTGCCGTACCGGCGCTCGCGTGTCTGGAACTCCGCGAGGCACTCGAGGAAAGCCTGGCTGCGGAAGTCGGGCCAGGCCAGCTCGCTGAACACCAGCTCGGCGTAGGCCACCTGCCAGAGCAGGAAGTTCGAGATGCGCCGCTCGCCGCTCGTGCGGATGACCAGGTCGACGCCGGGCAGGCCGGCCGTCCACAGCGCCGCCTCGATGT
>JAHFDQ010000241.1 GCA_023248915.1 Archangiaceae bacterium
AGCTACTCGGGCTACAGCCACAACCTCTACCTGGGCGGGCAGGGCACGACGGTGCAGTTTTCCTACATCCACGACTCGCTCTTCGGCCAGAACGTCAAGAGCCGCGGCCACTTCACCGCGCTGCTCTACAACTTCATCGCCGACTCAGAGGACGGCGAGGTAGGGCTGGTGGACGAGGCAGAGACCGCGACTCCCGACAGCAACGCCGTGATGATTGGCAACGTCGTCGTCGCCAAGCCGCGCAATTCAGGCTTCAACACCGGCCGCTTCATCTGGTTCGGCCAGGACCTGGGCGGCGCCCACACCGGCACGCTGTACGTCTTCAACAACACCTTCGTCGCGGGCGACGCCCGCATCAACTTCCTCGAGGCGAACGCCACCGGCGCCGCCGTCGTGGCGAGCAACAACGTCTTCTTCGCGAGCGACTCGCTGGTCACGGGCAGCGGGGCAGTGTCGGGGACGAAGAACTGCGTGCCGGACACGGCCACCATTCCCTCGGGCCTCATCGCCGCGGTGACGGCGGCGGCTGCCCCGTTCGCCGACGCGGCCGGCCGCGACTTCCACCTGACGGCCACCACGCCGTGCAGGAATGCCGGCACGCCCGGCCTCACCTACGTCGACGGCACCGGCGCATCGCAGTCTGGCGCGCCCACCTTCCAGTACGTGAATCACCTGGCGTCCGAAGCGCGCGCCAGTGACGGCCAGCTCGACCTCGGCGCCTACGAGTACGTCACCGGAAGCCCACCCGACGCGGGCGCGACGGGTGACGCGGGGGCCGCCACCGACGCCGGCACGGCGGACGCGGGCCAAGGCGCGGATGCCGGCACGGGGCCGGCGGTGGACGGGGGGACCGGGTCAGGCGGGCCTGAAGAGGCGCCAGTCGCCGGGGGCTGCGGCTGCGCGGCCCAACCGGGCGACGCGTTTGCCGGCTGGCTGATGGTCGCGGTCGCCGCGCTCGAACGCATGCTCGCTCGTCGGCGCCGGCAGCTTCCCGCTCAGGGCGCCTGGTAGAGGAACTTCAGGTTGGTGCCGTCGTCGAAGACCAGCCGCCACCGCCCGCCCGACCCCTGGTAGCCCGACGGAGAAACGGCCCGGACGGTTCCGGCGCACGCCGAGACGGACGACACCGCGTAGCCACCGTCTGGAAGCTCTACTCCGACCGACAGCCCGGTCAGGGTGCCACTGTCGAGCCCCGCGGTGAACCAGGTGCCGGCGTCGGAAGCGACGCCGGCGGTCACGTCGCCTGCCTCTGTGGCGACGCTGGCCGTCGTCCAGTTCGGTAGGCTGGTGCACGGGCGCTGCGTGCAGCGCGACATGAGCAGCTCTCCCGGAGGAGGCCAGGCGTCCACATAGAAGACACGCGGCAGCCCCGCCGAGTCCATCACCACGTCCGGGTTGGTGCCGCTGCCGATCTGCAGCGTCGCCCAGCCGGTGCTGGTGCAGGACGAGGTGCACTCGCCGTAGAGCAGCGCCCCCACCCCCCCGTCGGCCTGACCGAACACGGCCGTGCGGCGCGTCGGGAAGCCGCCCGAGAGCGCGACAGAGGCGCCGACGGCGTCGGACTGCGGCAGCGTGGTGAAGGCCCAGGACGCGAGGCCCGCGGTGCAGGAACCGGTGCACTCGCCATACAGGGCGGAGTTGGGGTTGTCGCCGCCGAACACCACCGAGCGCCGGTTCCCCAGCGCGGCGAGGCCGACGGTCGTGCCCTGAACCTGGTAGCCGCCATCGAGGTCGACCAGCGCCCAAGAGCCCGCGTCGAGGCAACCGCCGGCGCACTCGGCATAGGTGACCCGGCCGAGTCCCGCCGACGAGCTTCGCCAGAACGCGGCCAACCCGCCGCCGCCGGTCGCCACCAGGCGGGGCCTCAACTCAGCCAGCCCCCCGCCGAACGTCTGCGCCAGGCGCACCGGCGCGGCGAACGTCGGCGTGGCCGTCGAGCACCCGGCAGTGCACTCAGTATACCAATAGCCGGCGGGAACCCCGCCGGGAGCGTGGACGTAGAGTGTCGCCGGCCTGGTGCCAAGGTCGACCGTGCTGGAACGGCCGTGGTGGGTGGCGTCGGCGACGCTCAGATTCGTCCCGCAGGAACAGTTGCCGGCCGAGACGCATGAGAAGCCCGAGGTGCCCAAGCACTGCTGCCCGAGGCAGTCGGAGTCGTCGCAGTCGACCAGCCCGTCGCAGTCGTTGTCGAGCCCGTCCCCGCACGTCGTCTCGGCCACCTCGACCGCTCCGCCGTCGACGGTGCAGACGCAAGCCCCTGCCACGCAGACCTTTCCACCCGCGCCGCACGAGCTTCCGGCGCAGTTGGAATCGGCGCAGTCGGTGAACCCGCTGCAGTCGTTGTCGAAGGTGTCGCCGCAGGACGCCTCGAGCGACTGGGGCGTTCCGCCATTCCCCGAGCAGGCGCAGCCTCCGTCCGAACAGGTCAGGCCGTTGGCGCCGCAAGCGCTGGCCGCGCAGCCCGGGTCGGCGCAGTCGGCCAACCCGTTGCAGTCGTTGTCGTGGCCGTCGCCGCAGAACCCCTCGGCCGGTTGCGGAGTGCCGCCGTTGCCCGAGCACGTGCAGGTGATACCGACGCAGGCCCTGCCATTCGGTCCGCAGGACGCGCTCGCGCACGCCGAATCGGCGCAGTCGACCTCCCCGTTGCAATCGTCGTCGACGCCGTTGTCACAGAATTCGACCGCGCCCGCGTCGCACCCTCCGTCGGGCTGCGGCGGCGGACCGCTGTCCTGGGGCCCGCCGTCGGTAGGGCCGCCGTCGACGGGCCCACCGTCGGCAGGGCCGCCGTCGGCCTGTCCGGAATCCAACGTTCCGGCGTCGAGTTCTCCGGCGTCTCCGTCGCCGGCGTCATGGGGCGCCACCGCCGGCGCGCATTCGCCAGCCAGGCAGGCGAAGCCGGCACCGCAGTCCTCGTCGGCGGTGCACGCAAAACGCGAGTCCTTCAGTGGCGTGCCGCAGGTGCAGCCGGCCGCGAAGAGCGCCGAGAAGGCCCAGGCCCCCAGCCCTGCCGCCCGGCGAGCGTGAGGCGCCCGCGTCAGGGAAAGACTCCCGCGACCGACACACCGGCCGGGGTCGCGACGACCGTGGTCTCGCCCGGCATCAGGTACAGGGCGACGCCGACTCCGGCGAACGCCACCGCCCCGCCGAAGAGCACGTTCGCGACGGTGGCGTCGGTGCGCTGCGCCTTGTCGATTTCGAGGGCCTGCACCCGGGTCAGGCCGGTGATGCGGCCGTCCGAGTCGACCTCGGCGTGGGCGATTCGGTCGCGCGCGGCGTTCGCCTGCAGCCCCAGCCAGATGCCGCCGGCCGCCGCCACGGCCGAGGCCCCCGCCGAGGCGTAGGCCAGCGGCCTCAGCCGCTTGTTGACCGACGGCCCAGGCTTCTGGGTGCCCGGTCCGACCAGGTCGGGCGGCTTGGCCTTGGCCACCGGAACCGGCTTGGCCTGCCCCGCCTTGAGCGGCTTGTCTTCGCTGCCGAGCAGCATCAACGTCCGCTTGTGGTCGCCGATCAACTCGGCCCACCACTCCGCAGCTTCCAGCTCGACATCGAGGCTGGCCGTGCCCTCGATGACCTCGGCGTCGACTGACCGCCAGACCTCGTCCGGCGCGCGCAGGTTGAAGCGCACGGTTCGCGCCAGCCGCAGGTGGTCGGGGCCGATGCGCGTCTCGAGCCGAACCACCTTGCCCCCGGCCATCGTCGGAGCGCCGGCCTCGAACTTGAGCGTTCCGTCGGTCGCCGCCAGCTTCTTCGCTTCCTTGAACGGGCCGGTCACCTTGGGCCCCAGCTCGTCTCCGTTCACCTGCGCGTCGGGCGCGATCGCAAGCAGGGTGCGAAAGGCGGCCTTCGCGCGCTCGGCCTGGCCGAGGATGCCGTAGCAGGTACCCTGAATCTTGAGGATGTCGAGCACCGTCTCGCGGTCGTTGCCGTCGGCGGCCCAGGCCGCGTCGGCCGCCTTCGACGCTTCGGCGAAGTTCAACGCGTCGAAGGCCGCCTTCGCCTTGGCGAGCTTGGCGACTCCCGGGGGCACCCCTTCCGATGCGGGGGCCGGCACGGGGGCGGGCGGGGGCACCGGCGCCGCGGCGAGCGCGACCGCCGCAGCGGAAACCATCCAACCTGAGGCGAGCACGCGACGATGGTAGTTGACCCGCGCCCCACCACCAAGCCGTAATCCCCACTTTCCAGGAGGCTTCGGTGGCCAGAAAGCGTGTCGGAGTAGTGCTGTCGGGGTGCGGCTACCTCGACGGCGCCGAGATTCAAGAGGCGACGCTCACCCTGCTCGCGTTGGACCGGAGAGGGGCCGAGGCGTTCGCCCTGGCCCCGGACGACCCGCAGCTCGACGTAGTGGACCACCTGACCCGCCAGGCGGTGGCCGGCGCCGCCCGAAACGTGCGGGCCGAGGCGGCGCGAATCGCCCGGGGCGCGGTCGCCGACCTGGCCACCGCCAAGGGGGCCGCCTTCGACGCGCTGGTCTTCCCTGGTGGTTTCGGCGCCGCGAAGAACCTGTGCTCGTTCGCGGCGGACGGCGCCCGCATGAAAGTGAATTCCCACGTCGAGCGGCTCATTCGGGAAATGCACGCCGCGACGAAGCCGATGGGCTTCATCTGCATCGCGCCGGTGCTCGCCGCCAAGGTGCTCGGCGAATGGCGCCCCACGCTCACCATCGGCGACGACGCCGAGACGGCCGCGGCGCTCGAAGCGATGGGCGCCCGGCACCAGGCGCGGAAGGTGGACGAGATAGCGATCGACCCTGGCCTGAAGCTGGTCTCGACGCCGGCCTACATGCTCGGCCCCAGCATCGCGAAGGTCGCGGCCGGCATCGAGAAGTTGGTCTTCGCCGTGCTCGACCTGGCGTAGCCGGCGACGCCCTTCAGGCCGGCGACACCGGCGCCCTTGGCAGCGAGAAGGTGAACACCGAGCCCCGGCCGGGAGCGGGTTCGGCCCAGATGCGCCCGCCGTGCGCCTCGACCAGCGAGCGCGACACGTACAGGCCCAGCCCCAGCCCCTGGGCCACGCTGGCGGCACCCTCGGCGCGCGAGAAGCGGCGGAAGAGCAGCGGCAGGGTGTCGGCCGAGATTCCGATGCCGGCGTCGCGTACCGACACCACGGTGCTGCCGCCCGCTTCTTCCTCGAGGCGCACCTCAATCTCGCCTCCCTCGGGCGAGTACTTCAGTGCGTTGGACAAGAGGTTCTGCAGCACTTCCTCGAGGCGGTCGCGGTCCCAGTGGCCGAGCACCGGGCCGTCCGGCGCGACGAGCTGAATGGTGTGCTTTCGGCTGAGGGTCCGCGCCTGGTCGCAGCACCCGCGGGTCACCGACACCAGGTCGACCTCGGTGCGGCGCAGCTCGAGCTTGCCGGCGTCGATGCGCGAGGCTTCGAGCAGGTCGTTCACCAGCCGGTCCATGTGGTTGACCTGCGCCACGATGGCAGACAGCCCGCGCCCTCCGGCGGCGCCGCCCCGGAGCATGAGCTGCGAGTACCCCTTCACCACCGAGAGCGGGTTGCGCAACTCGTGGGTGACGAGGGCGATGAAGTCGCGCTGCATCTTCTCGAGCGCCCGCCGCTCCGAGATTTCCCGCGCGATGACCACGAAGCCCCCGTCTCCGAGCGGGGCCGCGCGCGCCTCGAGCGGCAGCTCGGTGCCGTCCTTGCGCAAGAGGTCCATCTCGCCACGCCACCGGCGCTCGGTGCGCATCGCCTCGAGGTGCCGGCGCACCTTGGCCGGGTCGGCGGCGAGGAGCGGGTCGTCGAGCGCCCGGCCCACCAGCTCGCCGGCCGTCTGACCGAGCAGCCCCAGCGCCGAGGCGTTGGCGTCGGTCAACTCGCCTTGGTCGGTCACGACGAGGATGGGGTCTTCCGCCCCTTCGAAGAGGCTGCGGTAGCGCGCCTCGGCCACCTGCAGCTCGCGGTGCAGTTCGGCGTGGACGACCGCCAGCCCCGCGCGCCGGCCCAGCTCGGCGGCCAAGAGCAGGTCGTCGGGCCCGTGGCGGCGCTTCGAGCCCGAGAAGGCCAAGAGCAGCACCCCCGCCGCCCGGTCCTCGCCCGTCAGGGGCGCGAGCACGGCCGATTCCAGGTTCAGCCGCCGAAGGGCCTCGCGGGCCTCGGGTCCCGCGGCCCCGGCCAGCCGCTCGAGCACGGTCGAAGGGTCGGCATACAACTCGGGCCGACGCGACTGCATCACCCGGCCGATGCAGTCCTCGGCCTTCGACGACGGTTCCCACACCCTTAAGACCTCGGCCACCAGCGAAGCCCGGCCGTCATCGGCCAGCGCGCCGGCGACCCGGCGCACCCCGCCCTGCCCGTCCTCGACGAATACCAGCGCCCAGTCGGCGAAGTCGGGCACCGCCATGCGCGCCACCCGGGCCAGGGTGTTTTCGTATTCGAGCGACCCGACCACCACGCCCGAGACGTCGGCGAGCAGGCGGTGCGTGCGGGCGAGCCTCTTGCCGTGGGTCGCGTCGCGGACCACCAGGACGGCCCAGGGGTCTTCCGGTGCCCCCATCGGCGCCGCGGTGAGCTCGGCGGCGAACTCGGAGCCGTCCGCTCGAAGGCCGACGAGGCCGGCGTCAGGTCCCAGGCGGCGCACCCCGGGGTCGCTGAAGAACTGGTCGCGCGCCACCCGAACCCAGGGCCGAATGCGCTCGGGCACCAGGGACTCGAGGCTTACGCCCACCAGGCCGTCTCGCTGTCGGCCGAACAGGGGCTCGCACGCGGCGTTGGCGTAGATCGCGCTGCCGTCGCGCCGCACCACCAGCACCGCCTCGGCCAGCGCGTCGGCGAGCCCGGCCAGCCTCACCGAGGGAACTTCCGTCCCGGCACCCGTCTGAAGCATACGCACCTCCGCCAACTGGGTTCGCCTTGTGAAGGACCGGGTACGCTCGCCGGTCGCCACCGTCAATCTCATGTTGCGGAAGGCCGGTGGTTTCTCCACAGACGGCGGTTGTCCTGTCCTGGCCCGCACATCGGCCTCGGCCCGCGGACCTCCCCTTGCTCGGCGGCCTCGACTTCGGGCCGCGCGGTGCGGCACCATCGCCGGCGCGCATGGCGAACGACGGCCCGAGCACCCCGGAATACGACTACGTCATCGTGGGCTCGGGCTTCGGCGGGTCGGTGTCGGCGCTGCGGCTGACCGAGAAGGGCTACCGCGTCGCCGTGGTCGAGATGGGCAAGCGCTGGCCGACCGAGAAGTTTCCGAGGACGAACTGGAACAGCAAGAAGTTCTTCTGGGCGCCGCGGCTCTTCCGGTACGGCATCCAGCGCATCACGCTGTTGCGCGACGTCCTCATCTTGTCGGGGGCGGGCGTGGGGGGCGGCAGCCTGGTCTACGCCAACACCTTGTTGGTGCCGCCCGACCGGGTGTGGGACGACCCGAAGTGGGCCGGCCTCGAGCCGTGGCGCGAGGTGATGCCGGCGTTCTACGCCGAGGCCAAGCGAATGCTGGGCGTCACCCGGAACCCGCGGCTGTTCAAGGCCGACGAGGTGCTGCGCGAGGTCGCGCGCGAGCTCGGGCGCGAGCACACCTTCCAGCCCACCGACGTCGGCGTCTTCTTCGGCGAGCCCGGCGTGACGGTGAGGGACCCGTTCTTCGGCGGCGAAGGCCCAGACCGCGCCGGCTGCACCTTCTGCGGCGGCTGCATGGTGGGCTGCCGCTTCCACGCCAAGAACACGCTCGACAAGAACTACCTGTACCTCGCCGAAAAAAGGGGGGCGGTGGTGATTCCCGAGACGCGCGTCACCTCGATTGAACCCGTGGGCGCGCCCGACGGCGCCGACGGCTACCGGCTGTTCACCGAGCGCTCGACGTCGTGGTGGGGTCGCCCCCGGGGCGAGCTGTTGGCGCGGGGAGTGGTGCTGTCGGCCGGGGTGCTGGGCACGGTGCCCCTGTTGCTCAAGTGCAGGGCGTCGGGCGCGCTGCCGCGCCTGTCGGACGAGCTCGGCAACTACGTCCGCACCAACAGCGAGGCCATCTTGCCGGTGACGACGCGCGAGGCGACCCTCGACCTGTCCGAGGGGGTGGCCATCACCTCGGGGGCCTTCGTCGACGAGCACACGCACGTCGAGGTGGTGCACTACTCGAAGGGTTCGGACGCGATGGCCGTGCTGACTACGGTGCTGACCGACGGAGGCACCCGGCTGACCCGGCCCCTGAAGTGGGTGTGGAACTGCCTGTCCCACCCCGTCGACTTCCTGCGCACCCTCTGGCCCTTCGGCTGGGCGCAGCGCACGGTGATTCTCCTGGTGATGCAGACGCTCGACAACTTCATGCGCATGAGGCTGGGGCTGTTCGGCCTGACGAC
This sequence comes from Archangiaceae bacterium, assembly GCA_023248915.1. Lineage (GTDB taxonomy): Bacteria > Myxococcota > Myxococcia > Myxococcales > Myxococcaceae > JAHFDQ01. The sequence goes on from JAHFDQ010000241.1 coordinate 8,295, forward strand.
CCGGCAGGCCGGCGGGCAGAAGAAGGTGCCGGCGTACATCAAGGCGGCCAACGACACGGCGCGCAGCTTCGGCAAGAAGCTGAACGCCCGCCCTCAGAGCGCCATCTTCGAGGTGCTGTTCAACGTGCCGACGACCGCGCACATTCTGGGCGGCGCCGCGATGGGGCGCGACGCGGCCTCGGGCGTCATCGACGCGAAGAACCGGGTGTTCGGTTACCAGCGCTTCTACGTGGTGGACGGGTCGATGATCGGCGCGAACCTGGGGGTGAACCCCAGCCTCACCATCACCGCGCTGGCCGAGCACGCCATGAGCCAGGTGCCCCGGAAGTGAGCCTGGCGTAAGGTTCGCGCCAACGTCGCGGGAGCCACCATGAGCGG
>JAHFDQ010000668.1 GCA_023248915.1 Archangiaceae bacterium
AACGGCGTCGCGACCCCATCGCCGAACGGGCTGCCCGCAGGGCCGGGGCGGTGCCGGCCAGCGGCGACCGGCGCGAACCCGACACCGACCCGCGCGTGCCCGCCGCGTCGCGGGGCGGCAAGGGGCGCCGCGACGGGCCGTCCAACCCGCGCGTGCTGCGCGCGGGCAAGCCACGCGAGACCGCCGGTGACGAGACGCTCCCGCCGAAGGGTCGGGCCGTCACCTCTCCGGGGCTCCAGGCCATTCCCCGGCTGAAGGGCCCCGAGGGCACCACCGCGGGCCGGAAGGCCCCGCGGCCGCCCGCCGGAGCCCGGTCGGCCATCATCAAGGGGCCAGGTCGTGGACCCAAGGGCGGTTAAGGATAGGATATCGGGGTAGCCCCAAGGAGCCGCGGGTATGGACGACGGACCCCGAGACGACCGCCGCTCGCACGGGCCCGCGCCGCGCGCACCGGGCAAGGTCATCAAGGGGGACTCGGCGACCGAGAGCGGCGACCGGTCGGTGGTGCGCGCTCCGCGCCCGGGGGTGCTGAACTCGGAAGAGTTCGAGGCCCGCACCGCGGCGCAGCGCATCAAGGACGAGGCCGAGAAGGCCGCCGCCGAGATCATCGCCGAGGCCGAGCGCGGCCGGGGCGCCATCTTCGCCAAGGCGCGCGAGGCGGCGCGGGCCGAAGTCGTGGCCCAGTGCGCGGTCGAGCTGGCGCGGGCGAAGATGCAGGCGGGGCAGATCATCGCCGGCGCCGAGAACGACATCATCGCCCTGGCCTGTAAGGTGGCCGAGAAGCTGATCGGCCGAGATCTCGAGCGCCAGCCCGAGGTCGTGGTCGACCTGTGCGCCACCGCCATCGAGAACGTGCGGCAGGCCAAGTCGATGGTCCTCCGGGTCAACCCGACAGACGGCGCCGTGCTGCGCGAGAAGCGCCCGGTGCTGATGGCGCAGATCGGCCGCACCCTCGACCTGGCCATCAAGGACGACCCCGAGGTCGAACCGGGCGGTTGCATCATCCAGACCGAGTTCGGAACCATCGACGCGCAGCTTCAGACGCAGCTCGACATGCTGAAGGCCGTGTTGCTGCCCGACACCTCGAAGCGGGAAGGCCCCAAGTAGGGGCCGGTCTCGATGGCGATCGACCTCTCGCGCTACCAGCAGCTCATCAAGGAAGCGCAGACCGTCCGCATTCGCGGCCGAGTGACCGAGCTGACCGGGTTGGTCATCAAGGCGGCGGTGCCCGGCGTCCGGGTGGGCGAGGTGGTCGAGGTGAAGGGCCGCAACCGGGCGGCGGTGAAGGCCGAGGTGGTGGGCTTCCAGGGCGACGAGGTGATGCTCATGCCCTTGGGCGAGCTCAGCGGCATCGGCGCGGACAGCGAAGTCATTCCGTCCGGGCGGCCGCTGACGATTCGTGTCGGAGACGGGCTCTTGGGCCGGGTACTGGGGGGCCTCGGCACGCCCATCGACGGCAAGCCGCTGCCGGCCGACCTCCTCGAGTGGTCGGTCGACCGCGACTGCCCCGACCCCTTCACCCGCCGCCGCATCGAGCGGCCGCTGTCGCTGGGCCTGCGCTGCGTCGACGGCCTGTTGACGGTGGGCGAGGGCCAGCGCATCGGGCTCTTCGCCGGGTCGGGCGTCGGCAAGTCCACCCTGATGGGGCAGATCGCCCGGAACACCACCGCCGAATTGAACGTCATTGCCCTCATCGGCGAGCGCGGCCGCGAGGTGCGCGAGTTCATCGAAGACTCGCTCGGGGAAGAAGGGCTGAAGCGGTCGGTGGTGGTCTGCGCCACGTCCGACCAGCCCTCGCTGGTGCGCCTGCGCGCCGCCTTCGTCGCCACGTCCATCGCCGAGTATTTCCGCGACCGGGGCGGCAACGTGCTGTTCATGCTCGACACGGTGACGCGGTTGGCGCGCGCCCAGCGCGAGATCGGCCTCGCCATCGGCGAACCCCCGGCGCGCCAGGGCTACCCGCCGTCGGTGTTCTCGATGCTGCCGCGCATTCTCGAACGCACCGGCAACTCGGACCGGGGCGGGTGCACCGCCATCTACACGGTGCTGGTGGCCGGCGGCGACATGGACGAACCCATCGCCGACGAGGTGCGCGGTATTCTCGACGGCCACTTCATCTTGAACCGCGCCCTGGGCGAGCGGAACCAGTGGCCGGCGATGGACGTGCTGGCGTCCCTGTCGCGCGTGATGTCGGGCATCGCCACCAAAGAGCACAAGCAGGCGGCGGCCAAGCTGAGAGAGACGCTGGCCACCTACGAGAAGCAGCGCGACCTCATCTTGCTGGGCGCCTACCAGTACGGCACCGACCCGAAAACCGACTACGCCATCGACCACTACGAAGCCATCATCGACTTCCTCAAGCAGGGCACCGACGAGAGCGTCACCTTCGACGAGACCGTCCAGAAGCTGATCGCGCTCTTCGCGGAATGAGCGGCCCCGGGTGGGCGGGTGTAGGGCCGGGTACGAGTTACTGACCAAACCGGGGTTCCGCCGCTAGGATTGGTGGGTCATGCCCGCCTATCGGCTGGAAACCCTGCTGGAAATCCGAGCGCGCGCCGAGGAAGCGGCGAAGCAGGCCTTCGCCGAGGCGACCCAGGCGGTGGCCAAGGAAAGGGCCGAGCTGAAGCGCCTGGAGGACGACCTCGCCCGGAGGAAGGCCGAGCGGAAGGCCAAGGTTCAGGCCTACCTGCAAGAGGTGATGCGCAAGGGGGTAGGGGCGGGGGGGCTGGCGTCGATGAACAGGTTCGAAGACCGGCTGAAGGACGAAGAGGCAGAGGTGGCCATCGACATCGGCCGGCAGAAGGTGGCGGTGGCCGACGCCGAGAAGAGGCTGGCCGAGAAACGCGACGAGATGGTGGTCGCCTCGCGCGAGAAGAAGGCGATCGAGAAGCACAAGGAGAAGTGGGCCAAGCAGGTGAAGACCGAACGCGCGGCCCGCGA